>JAYVNK010000420.1:0-10601 GCA_043758475.1 Comamonadaceae bacterium
TGGATGCTGATGCATCTTCGCCCGAGGGCTTAAGCACTATCGTGCGCAAAGACTACCCTCGCTGGGGCCAGGTCATCAAGACCAACGGCATCAAGGCAGAGTAAATTTTATGGATATGCGCAGCACGCGAGGGCCGGGCGTGTTTAGAAATTCATTTGTAGGGATGAAGTGCAGGTCGTACCGCCCTTCGGGCTTGCACGAGGGCGCCCGGAGCACAGCAACCGGAATGTACTTCGGGTACATGAGGATTGCGCGCACCGCGCAACGCAGCAATTCGCCCTGCAAATGGATTTATAAATGCGCCCAAAAAAAAGGGCCAGTCTTGCGACTAGCCCTTAAGGGATCCCTGAACCGTGAGGTTTCGAAAGGACCCGAGGAGACAACCAATAGAAACTTGTTACGGTGAATAAGTTCCTGAAAGCTGGTTAAAGTGAAGTATGTCAGGGTTTTCCCTTGCGGTGTAGAGTTTTGACTCCAAACCGCCAGGAATTTTCTCAATACTTCACTTCTGTGTGACTATTTAACGTTTTTTCGAAACGGCCTTGGTGGCATTCATGGCAGTAGACGCAGCGTTGTTGAAATTCGTCTCAGCCACTTCCGTTGCTTGCTTGACAGCTTTTTGCACCGACTCCAGCGCGTTGTTGGCGGCGGACACGGCGCTCTTGAACATCGCGACAGCGGTCTCGGAACCAGCAGGTGCGTTCTTGGCGGCGGCATCAACCAGACCGGTGATTTTCTTCTGAACTTCAGCGGCTTGACCTTCAACAGCTTTGGTGAACTCGGCGGTGGAACTGGTCGCAATTTCATACAAGTGACGGCTGTACGCAGCGGTTTTCTCGGCCAAGGGCTGGAACATGCTCGATTGCAGCGCCATCAGCTCTTGCGCGTCTTTCACGCTCAACACGGCCTTGGCGTGGTCGCCGGCTTCAGCCATGGCAGCTTTGGAGGCCGTCATGTTCAGTTCAACGATTTTCTCAACGCCTTCGAAGGCTTTGCTGGTAAGTCCCAACAGGGTCTCCATGTTGGCTTTGTGTGAGGCCATAACTTGATCGACGGTCAACATATCAATATCTCCAATAAAAAGTAGGGTGGTACAAAATATCTGCGCCGTAACCTGGGGCTTGCCTTGATTAGGCCGACCTGAAGTTTTCAGTCCGACATATGTTGCAGTGCAGCAGGCTCTGAATTATAGGGATTTCCCGTAGCGATGCAAGTGTTTTTTGCTGCGCTGCACCACATTAGGTGTGGCCTTCTAGCAGCCTGATTTTTCATGGCGCTGACACAATGCGTGCAACCCCCGCAAAGGACCCATGCACGCGTACTATTCAGGCCAATTTGTATTGCCGCTGCCCGAAGGCCACCGTTTCCCGATGGCCAAATACGCCATGCTGCGCGACCGCCTGGCGGCAGAATTGCCCGGCGTGACCATGCTGGAAGCACCGCGCACCACTGACGGTGAACTGGCCTTGGCGCACAGCCCGGTCTATATTGCCGCCATCCAGAACGGCACCCTCAGCGGCCCCGCCATGCGCGAGATTGGCTTGCCCTGGAGCCCAGCCATGGTGGAGCGCTCGCGGCGCTCTGTAGGGGCCTCGGTGGCCGCTGTGCGCCAGGCATTGCAGGGCGCAGGCGTGGCCGCCAATCTGGCGGGCGGCACGCACCACGCCAGCGCCGACAAGGGCAGTGGGTTTTGCGTGTTCAACGACGTGGCGGTGGCGGCCCGGCTTGCCCAGGCGGAATATGCGCGGGCCAATGTGCACGTTCATGCGCGGCGCTTCGGATACCCACTGCCTTCCAGCGAGCCTCTGGCGCTGGTTGAAGCGCCACGGCGAGAGTCGGGGGCGTTGCTCAGGGTGGCGGTGATTGACCTGGACGTGCACCAGGGCAACGGCACGGCCAGCATTTTCAAGAAAGACGACAGCGTGTTCACCCTGTCACTGCACGGCGAAAAAAACTTTCCGCACCGAAAAGTACCGGGCGATCTGGACGTGGACCTGCCGGACGGCTGCGGCGATGCCGAGTACCTGCAGGCGCTGGAATGTGCGCTGGACGAGATGGCGCACCGCTTTCAGCCGGGCCTCGTGATTTACCTCGCCGGTGCCGACCCGTTTGAGGGCGACCGGCTGGGCCGCCTCAAGCTCAGCTACGACGGGCTTGAGGCGCGTGACCGCCGCGTGTTTGACTGGTGCTTCACCCGGCACATTCCCCTGGCGCTGGCCATGGGCGGTGGTTACGGCGTGAAAATTGAAGAGACCGTGCAGGTGCAGGTGAACACCTACCGGGTGGCGCTGGCCTACTGGCAGCGCTGGCAGGACAGGCTCGCGCGCGAGGTCCGCGCGTCGTGACCTGGGACCACTGGCAGAATCAGCACTTCCAGGCCAACGCAGTTACGCGTCGGCCACACCAAAGACAGTTGCGCAATCACTTTATGACAACATCCATTTCAAATACTTCCACGGTTGATGCCGCCATCACGTCCCGCATGTCCACCCGCGCCTTCACGCAGGTACCGGTGAGCCGTGAGACGATCACTGCCATCCTGCAGGTGGCAACCCGCGCCGCCTCGGGCACCAACACCCAGCCTTGGCGGGCGTATGTGCTTCAGGGAGCCAGCCGCGATTCGCTGGTAGAAAAGGTTTGCACAGTGCACGACGCGATCCGCGCCAACCCCGCGCTGGCCGCAGACTACCGCGAAGAATATGCCTACTACCCCGAGAAATGGGTCAGCCCCTACATTGACCGACGGCGCGAGAACGGCTGGGGCCTGTACGGCCTCTTGGGCATTGGCAAGGCGGACAAAGACAAGATGCACGCGCAGCACCAGCGCAACTACCGCTTTTTTGACGCGCCGGTGGGCCTGATGTTCACCATTGACCGCGTCCTCAACAGCGGTTCCATGGTGGATTACGGCATGTTCCTGCAAAGCATCATGGTGGCAGCACGCGGGCGCGGTCTGCACACCTGCCCGCAGGCGGCATGGAATGGTTTCAGCAAGATCATCCTGCCGCACATCGGTGCCGGGCCGGGCGAAATGCTGGTGTGCGGCATGGCGCTGGGCTACGCCGATGAGACCGCTTTGGTCAACACCTTCCACACGCCGCGCGTGCCGGTGGCAGACTTCACGCACTGGCTGGAGTGAACCTTCCGCGTTGCATCTCTAGCGCCCAACACACATTGCGAACGGGTTCCCATGATCATCACCAGCCTGCTTGATACCGACCTCTACAAGTTCACCATGATGCAGGTCGTGTTGCACCAGTTCCCTGGCGCGCAGGTGGAGTACCGCTTCAAGTGCCGCAACTCCGGTGCCGAGGCGGGCAAGGATGCCAAGGCCACCATCAACCTGGCAGCGCATGTGGCCGAGATCCGCAATGAAATCCGCGCGCTGTGCAGCCTGCATTTTCAGGATGCCGAGCTGGTCTACCTGCGCTCCATGCGCTTCATCAAAAGCGACTTCTGCGATTTTTTAGGCATCTTCAAGCTCAACGAGAAATACATCACCGTCACCCCTTTGCCCAGCGGCGAGATCGACATCACCATCCAGGGCCCGTGGCTGCACACCATCCTGTTTGAGATTCCGGTGCTGGCCATCGTCAATGAAGTCTACTTCCGCAACACCCACCGCCTGCCCGATTTTTCCGAAGGCCGCCGCCGCCTTGACCTGAAGATCGGGCAGTTGCGTGCCCCCGGCCTGGCTGACCTGAAAATTGCCGATTACGGCACCCGCAGGCGTTTTTCCAAAGCCTGGCATGACGAAGTGCTGCGCGTGCTGTCCAGCAAACTCGGCACGGCGCAAAGCCCTGGCAACATGGCCGGTGTCGCCGGTCAACTGGCGGGCACCAGCAACGTGCTGTGGGCCATGAAGCTGGGCCTCACCCCTCTGGGCACCATGGCGCATGAATACCTGCAGGCGGCGCAGGCGCTGGGGCCTCGGCTGCGCGACAGCCAGGTGTTTGGGTTTGAGTCGTGGGCCAAGGAGTACCGGGGCGACCTGGGCATTGCGCTGAGCGACGTGTACGGCATGAGCGCGTTTTTGCGCGATTTCGACATGTACTTCTGCAAGCTGTTTGATGGCGCGCGCCATGACAGCGGCGACCCGTTCCAGTGGGGTGAACGCATGATTGACCATTACGTCAAAAACCGGGTGGATCCCAAAACCAAAATCCTCATCTTCAGCGACGGCCTCACCGTGCCGCGCACCATTGAGCTGTACCAGCAGTTCCGGGGCCGCTGCCAGCTGGCCTTTGGCATTGGCACCAACCTGACCAACGACCTGGGCTATGAGCCGCTGCAAATCGTCATCAAGATGGTCCGCTGCAACGGCCAGCCGGTGGCTAAGCTGTCAGACACACCGTCCAAAAACATGTGTGATGACGAGAAGTACCTCGCCTACCTGCGCCAAGTGTTTGAAATCGAAAGCCCGCATGAATAAGACGGCAAACGGGATGAAGCTGCTGCGCTGGCCAGCCATGGCACTGCTGGCGTTGGTGTGGCCATGCGTTTCACTGGCGGCCAGCGTCGATGGCGGTCAGCTCTCGGTGGCTTGGGCGATTCCGTTCGCGGGGCTCCTGCTGTCGATCGCGCTGTGCCCGCTGCTTATGCCTGCTGTCTGGCACCATCACTTCGGCAAAATATCCGCAGCATGGTCGCTGGTTTTTTTTCTGCCATTTGCAGCGATTTTTGGCGTCGACTTGGCGTCTGGCAGTCTGGTGCATGCCCTGCTTGCCGAATACATTCCGTTCATCATCCTGCTCACAGCCCTGTTCACAGTGGCGGGCGGCATTTTTATCCGCGGCAACTTGCATGGCAGCCCGGCACTGAACACTGGGATATTGGCAATCGGTGCGGTTTCGGCGAGTTTCATGGGCACAACCGGGGCGTCAATGCTGTTGATCCGGCCGCTGATCCGGGCCAACGACAACCGGCTGCACGGGGCGCACATTGTCGTGTTCTTCATTTTCATCGTGTCCAACGCCGGTGGTTCACTGACGCCACTGGGCGATCCGCCGCTGTTTCTGGGGTTTCTGAAGGGAGTCGACTTTTTCTGGACCGTCGGTCACATCTTCCCCGAAACCCTGTTTCTAGTGGGCGCGCTGCTGGCCCTATTTTTCTGTCTGGATACCTGGTTTTACCGGCGTGAGGGCGTATTGCCGGTCGATCCGACGCCTGACACCCCGCGCATTGGCTTTGACGGCGCAGTCAACTTCTGGCTGCTGGGTGGCGTGGTGGTTTTGGTGCTTTTGAGCGGGTTCTGGAAAAGCGCCATCGTGTTCAATGTTGCCGGCACCGATGTTGGCTTGCCAGGGCTGGTCAGAGACGCCGGTTTGATTCTCGTGACGTTGATCTCATTGAAGCTGACGCCCGGCAAGGTGCATGCCGACAACCAGTTTTCCTGGGGGCCGATGCTCGAAGTGGCCAAACTGTTTGCAGGCATCTTCCTGACCATCATCCCGGTGATTGCCATGCTGCGCGCCGGCCTTCAGGGCCCGTTCAGCGCGGTGGTGGCAGCGGTGACGCGTGCGGACGGGCAACCTGATCCCGCCATGTACTTTTGGGCCTCCGGGGTGTTGAGTTCGTTTCTGGACAACGCACCGACCTACCTCGTGTTCTTCAACACGGCAGGGGGAGACACAAAGGTGCTGATGACGACAATGGCCACCACACTTGCCGCCATATCTGCGGGGTCGGTATTCATGGGGGCCAACAGCTACATAGGCAACGCGCCCAATATGATGGTCAAGGCGATTGCTGAAGAACGGGGTGTGAAGATGCCCAGTTTCTTCGGCTACATGCTGTGGTCTGGCGGCATATTGGTGCCACTGTTTGTCATCATGACCTTTATCTGGTTCAAGTAGGGCAACAATCAGTTTGCTACTAAATATATAGCTGACTATTTATATTCCACAAGGACTATAAGCCGATTTAACCCCTAATTCAAGATGAAAAAGCCAAAAATACTCGTTTCACACGCCATTCAACCGGAAGTCATTGCCAAACTTGAGCAGCACTTTGAAGTCGAATCCAACCAGGCCGATATGCTGTGGACCAAACCCCAGTTCATTGAACACCTGCAAGGCAAACAAGGCGTGTTCACCACGGGCGGCGAGCGCATTGATGCCGAACTTCTGGCGGCTTGCCCCGGCCTCAAAATCTGCGCCAACATGGCCGTGGGCTCATCCGTGGTTCTGCCGGAGTTCGTTATCTAAATAGATAGCAATGTCTTGACTACCTATGAGGGCTACCAAGCCAAGTAATGTTTGAACAAACCTTCAAAAACATAGATGACATCCTGCACAAAGACGCAGGCTGTACCAGCGAACTGGACTACACCGAGCAGTCCTCCTGGCTGCTGTTCCTGAAATACCTGGACGCGCTGGAAGCCGACAAGGCCTTGGAAGCCGAGCTGGACGGCAAAACCTACCCATTCATCATTGACCAGCCCTACCGATGGGAGAGCTGGGCTGCGCCCAAGGGCGCTGACGGCAAGCTGGACCACAACAACGCCATGACCGGCGACGACCTGCGCGATTTCGTCAACAACAAGCTCTTTGCCTACCTGCACGGCTTCAAGCAGCGTGCCAGCGGGCCGCAGACCATCGAATACAAAATTGGTGAGGTATTTGGCGAGATCAAAAATCGCATCCAGAGCGGCTACAACCTGCGCGACGTGATTGAGCTGGTCGATGAGTTGCGCTTTCGGTCGCAGACCGAAAAACACGAACTCTCGCACCTGTACGAAGCCAGGATCAAAAACATGGGCAACGCCGGGCGCAACGGCGGCGAGTACTACACGCCCCGCCCATTGATCCGCGCCATGATCCAGGTGCTGGCGCCCAAGATCGGCGAGCGCATTTATGACGGAGCCTGCGGTTCGGCAGGCTTTTTGTGTGAGGCCTTTGACTACCTCAGCCAACAGCCCGGACTGACCACCTCCGACCAGAAGACGCTGCAAACCCGCACCTTCTACGGCAAAGAGAAGAAGAGCCTGGCCTACGTCATTGCGATCATGAACATGATCCTGCACGGCATAGAGGCGCCCAACATCGTCCACACCAACACGCTGGCCGAGAACATTGCCGACATTCAGGACAAAGACCGCTTCGATGTGATCTTGGCCAACCCACCCTTTGGCGGCAAAGAGCGCAAAGAGGTGCAGCAAAACTTCCCCATCAAGACGGGCGAGACGGCCTTCCTGTTTTTGCAGCACTTCATCAAATCGCTGAAGGCCGGTGGCCGCGCCGCCATCGTCATCAAAAACACGTTTCTGAGCAACACCGACAACGCGTCGGTCAGCCTGCGCAAGCTGCTGCTGGAGAGCTGCAACCTGCACACGGTGCTGGACTGCCCGGGCGGCACCTTCCAAGGCGCGGGTGTGAAAACCGTGGTGTTGTTCTTTGAGAAGGGCGCTCCCACGCGCAAGTTCTGGTACTACCAACTGGACGTGGGCCGCAACATGGGCAAGACCAATCCGCTCAATGACGACGACCTGACCGCGTTCATAGCCGCGCAAAAGACCTTTGCCGACACGCCACAAAGCTGGTCGTTGGACGTGGCCACCGTCAATGCCAGCACGTATGACCTGTCGGTCAAAAACCCAGCGGGTGGGGAAGTCATCACCCACCGCAGCCCGCAAGACATCATGGACGAGATCGCCGCGCTGGACGCGGAAGCCGCCGAGGTCTTGGGGCGTATCCGAGAGTTGTTGTGATGTTGTTGCCTGAAAGAACCGATGTGAAGCTGCTGGAAGACATCCGCCAGCTCATCGAAGCAGCGCGCCAGCGGGCTGCTTCTGCGGTTAACCAGGAATTGTCAGGCTTGTACTGGCAGGTTGGGCACCGTATCCAAACTGACGTTTTGCAGGGGCAACGGGCGGAATACGGCAAGCAGGTGCTCAAAGGCTTGTCCGTCCAACTCTCGCAGGCATACGGCAAGGGTTGGAGCGAGCAGCAGTTGAGACATTGTCTCCGCGCTGCGGAGACTTTTCCAGACGAGGCAATGTTCTCCGCACTGCGGAGAGAATTGACCTGGACCCACATCAAGACCCTGATGTATGTGGACGACCCGCTCAAGCGGGAGTTTTATATCCAGATGACCCGGCTGGAAGGCTGGTCCGGCCGCTTGATGCAAGAGCGCATGCAGTCCATGCTGTACGAGCGCACGGCCATATCCCGCAAACCGGAAGAGACCATCCAGCGCGACATCACCGCACTGCGCGAACAGGGCACGCTGTCCCCCGACTTGGCGTTTCGCGACCCCTATGTGCTCGACTTTTTGGGGCTGGCCGACAGCTACGCCGAGAAAGACCTGGAGTCGGCCATCGTGGCCGAACTGCAGCGCTTCATCATTGAGCTGGGCAGCGACTTTGCCTTCATGGCCCGGCAAAAACGCATCACCATCGACACGCGGGACTACTACATCGACCTGCTTTTCTACCACCGCCGCCTGCGCTGTCTGGTGGCCATCGAGCTGAAGATCGGCGAATTCCAGGCGGCTTACAAAGGCCAGATGGAGCTGTACCTGCGCTATCTGGAAAAGCACGAACAGGCCCCCGGCGAGAACACGCCCATTGGCCTGATTCTGTGCACTGGCAAAAACGAGGAACATGTGGAATTGCTGCAGCTTGACCAAAGCAATATTCGTGTGGCCGATTATTTGACGCTGTTGCCGGCCAAAGAAGTGTTGCAGGACAAGCTGCATCGATCGATTGAACTGGCGCGGCAGCGGCTTGCGGCTTCTGGGTCGGAGGATGGGGTATGAAGGCGGGCTGGACAATCAAACCGTTGGCGACGGTTTGTCAAATCAAACCGCCCAAAGCCGAAGCCCGCAGCTTGATTTCCGCAAGCGATCTGGTGTCGTTCGTTCCAATGGAGACTCTTGGCATTGACCAAAAAACGTTCGAGCCAACGCAAACCCGGCCATTGTCAACCGTGGCTGGAAGCTACACCTACTTTGCTGATGGCGACGTTCTTCTGGCCAAAATCACCCCTTGCTTCGAAAACGGCAAGCTGGGTATTGCAGCCAATCTCGTGAATGGTATTGGATTCGGATCAAGCGAATTCATCGTCTTTCGCCCCGACGAGTCATTGAACAAAGACTGGCTCTACTACTTTCTCGCCCGCGAGTCCTTCAGGAATGAAGGTGCCGAGCGCATGACTGGTGCAGTCGGTCACAAGCGCGTGGCAAAGGACTTCATTGAGTCATGCCCAATACCTATACCTCCGCTTTTCGAGCAGCAACGCATCGTCACCCTCCTCGACGAAGCCTTCGACGGCATCGCCACCGCCCAAGCCCATGCCGAGAAGAACCTGCAAAACGCCCGCGCCCTGTTGGAAAGCCATCTGCAATCGGTTTTCACTCGGCGTGGCGACGGGTTGCAGGAAACGATTTTGGGAGACGTGTGCAATTTCGTTGGTGGCTCACAACCACCCAAATCGGTGTTTGAAAAATCCGCGACAGCTGACAACGTTCGGCTCATCCAGATTCGAGACTACAAATCAGACAAACACATTGTTCACATCCCACGCAATTTGGCTAAACGATTTTGCGATGCTGATGAAGTAATGATTGGTAGATATGGGCCACCGCTCTTTCAGATTTTGCGTGGGCTAGATGGCGCGTACAACGTCGCCTTGATGAAGGCCGTCCCAGATGAGTCCAAGCTTTCCCGCGATTTTCTTTTCTATTTTTTGAAGCACTCGGACATATTGCAATACGTGATTTACCATTCTGATCGCGCCGCTGGTCAGATAGGAGTTACGAAAGAAGCCCTTGCTCCATACCCGATAGCGTTGCCCACTCGTGCTGAGCAAAAGCGCATTGTTGAAGTAATAGTGGAGCTTGAAGCGGAAACCCAACGCCTCGGATCCATCTACCAACGCAAACTGGCCGCGTTGGACGACTTGAAAAAATCCCTGCTTCACCAAGCCTTCACCGGCGACTTGTAACAGACGGCACACCATGAGCAAAACCGAAGTCCAACCTGAAGCCCTCGGCGCTGAAACAGGAGCGTCATCAAATGGATGAAGAATTGCCATCACCCCTTGAGGGGCAGTTTCTGGTCTATCAGGCTGAAGACGGCAAGCTCAAGATTGATGTGCGCTTTGAGGGCGAGACGGTCTGGCTCACGCAGGGGCAAATGGCAGAGCTGTTCCAAACCACGCAGCAGAACGTCAGTTTGCACCTGCAAAACGTCTATTCAGAGGGGGAATTGGAACGGGAGGCAACTCACAAGGAATCCTTGTTAGTTCGCCAGGAGGGTGCCCGGTCCGTCCAACGGCGGGTGGATGTTTACAACCTGGATGTGATTATTTCCGTCGGCTACCGGGTCAAAAGCGCCGTGGCCACGCGGTTTCGGATGTGGGCCACCCAGCGGTTGCGGGAATACATCGTCAAGGGTTTTGTGCTGGATGACGAGCGCTTGAAGAACCCCGACCTGCCGTTTGACTACTTTGACGAGCTGACGCGACGCATTCAGGACATTCGCACGTCAGAACGGCGCTTTTACCAAAAAATCACCGACATCTACGCTACCAGCATTGATTACGATTCCACGCAGGAGATCAGCATTGGCTTTTTCAAGACGGTGCAAAACAAAGTGCATT
>JAYVNK010000421.1:0-3393 GCA_043758475.1 Comamonadaceae bacterium
GCCACCCATGCGCCCGTGTCTGAGATCAAAGTTGAAGTCAAAGCCTCAAGCAAGCCATGACCGACGATGACGTTTACCGCAGACAAAACCTGGGCAACGCCTCGGGTATCGGCGCGCGCTGTGCCTTGGTGCTGGTGGATTTTGTCAACGGCTTTGTAGACGCGGCGCAATTTGGCGGGCCGTACATTGCGGCGGCTGTTCAGGCCACGCAGCCGCTGCTGCTGGCGGCATTCCGTACTGCGGGCTTGCCCATCGTGCACACCCGCGTCGTCTTTGCCGACGATGGCGCTGACAAGAACGTGTTTTGCATGAAAGTACCGCCGTTGCTGAGGCTGACAGAAAAAGCCTTTGCGTCGCAAATCGTAGAAGATTTGACGCCGATAGAGGGCGAGCTGGTGCTGCGAAAAACCTCCGCTTCCGCATTCTTCTCAACTGGCCTGTCGCAGTGGCTGCGCCTGCGTGGCGGGGATACTGCCGTGATCGCCGGCTGCACCACCAGCGGTTGCGTGCGCGCCACAGTGGTAGATGCCATGCAGTTCAACTTCTGCACCATCGTCATTGAAGATTGCGTGGGCGACCGGGCGATGGCACCGCACGAGGCCAACCTGTTTGACATGCGGCAGAAGTATGCGGATGTGATGCCGCGCGATGTGTTTCTGCAAACTTTGCACAAAGCTTCGAACACGGGCTGACCCTTGGACCACCTCGGCTACCGCATGAAGTTCGGGGCACTCGGCCCCAGCACCAGCACCAGCACCAACACCATCGTCCAGCCCGACTTTGACGACATGCGCCCGGTGGGGGTGACCAACCACTACAGCCGCATCATCATCCCCAACAACCCGGTCAATACCGACGACGATTTCATCAAGCTCGTGGACAGCATCCAGGGCAACACGCTGCAGGCGGTGGACGTGCTCAAAAGCTGCGAGATGCAGTATCTGGTGATGGGCATGTCTGCGGCGGCGTTTTGGGATGGCCGGGCAGGTGCCGAAAAGTATTTGGCCATGATGCGCGAGCGGGCCAGGGTGGAGGTGTCCTGCGGGTCGTTCGCCACCGAAGCAGCGCTGCACATCTACAAGGCAAAACGCATCGCGTTCTTCTCGCCCTACTTCCCCAAAAGCCAACGCGCAAGTGCGCCGGTTTTATGAAGACTGCGGATTCACCGTGGTGCGCGACCTGTGCCTGCAACGCCCCAGCCCCGTACTGATTGCCCACACCACCGACGACATGTGCCGCAAAGCGCTGCGCCAGCTCGACGGCGATGATGTGGACGCGATCGTGCAGGTGGGCACCAATTTGTCAATGGTCCGGTTTGCGGCGGCGGCGGCGCTGTTTCTGGGCAAGCCGGTGATTGCGATCAATACCGCCACCTACTGGCACGCACTGCGCGCGGTCGGCATCAATGACCGGCTGCAGGGGTTTGGCAGGTTGTTGTCGCACTGCTAAACAACGTACCGCCGGTGGGCGGTTCGGATCCGGTTGGAACGCTGGGGAAGCGCGGATTCATTCCTCGCGGCACGCGACCCTTTGGCTTGCGCGGGGTGTCACTGCCGATTTTAATGAAATTGGCAGATGCTATATTATAAGTAGCTATTAATGCATATAGAACAAGGGCTACAGGTCTTTTTTATCCTCTAAATCGCCTTTTCCCCGGTTTTCAAGCTCGCCATGCTTGCGCCCTGAGAACATGGTCCACCAGACGATCAACACCAGCAGCACCAGGGCCCCCAGGGCTTCAAGCAAAATCAGACCCATGAAACGTCTCCTTGGTGTAGTGTGCAATGGCCTGATTGTAGGAATGCTGGCCGCGTGTGGAAGTGCGTCAATGCAGCCGTCCACTGCAACGCCGGGGGCAATACCGGGTGCCGCATCCCGCACATTGCCGGGTATCGGGCCTGGCGCGCCGTCCCCGCCAACGCCACAGGGGTCATCTGCCAACCCACCTATGCCTTCAACCAGCGCAGGGACGCTGCCACCAGACACCGCCCCCCTGCCACCGCCCATCGTGCAAGGCAAGAGCCGATGGGTGCCCGTGCGCTGGGCCGAGCTGCCGGGGCTGACCGAAGATCCGCTGCACGAGGCCTGGAACGCCTGGCTCAAAAGTTGCGAAAAACCCGGCACCACATTTGCACCACTGTGTGGCGAGGTGCGGCGCCTGAGCATTGGCACGCTGGATGAGCAGCGCACCTGGCTGGTGACGCGCCTGCAAGCCTACCGTGTAGAGCCGTTGCAGGCCGACCCCAGCGGCGCGCAGGGGCTGCTCACCAGCTATTACGAGCCGGTGCTGGAGGCATCGCGCAGCGCCAGTGGCGACTTCAAAGTGCCGCTGTACCAGCCGCCACTTGCAGCCGCAGGGCAAGTCCTGCGCAAGCCCTGGTTCACGCGGCAGGAGATCGACTCGCTGCCACAGGCGCAGGCGGCGCTCAAGGGCCGCGAAATTGCCTACCTGGCCGACCCGGTGGATGCGCTGGTGTTGCAAATTCAGGGCTCCGGGCGAATCCGCATCACGCAGCCGGATGGCAGCAAAACCCTGGTACGCCTGACTTACGCGGCCTCCAACGACCAACCCTACAAAAGCGTGGGCCGCTGGCTGATTGACCAGGGCGAGCTGAAAGATGCCACCTGGCCAGCCATCAAGGCCTGGACGCTTCAAAACCCGCAGCGCGTGCAGGAGATGCTCTGGAGCAACCCACGCACCGTGTTCTTTCGTGAAGAATCGGTGGTGGAAGCCGATGCCTACGTGGGCCCGCGCGGCGCACAGGGCGTGCCGCTCACGGCGGGGCGCTCCATTGCGGTAGACCCGGCCAGCATCCCCTATGGCACGCCGGTCTGGCTGGCCTCCAGCGGACCGGTGGTCAACCTGCAAAAACTGGTGCTGGCGCAGGACACGGGCAGCGCAATTCTTGGCGGCGTTCGGGCCGACTACTTTGCCGGTACGGGCTATGACGCAGGTGAGCTGGCCGGGCGCTTGAAGCAGCCGCTCAAGCTGTGGGTGCTGTGGCCCCGGCGCTGAAACCTGCAAATCCAGTCGCCGCCGATTTCCCCACGTCAAATTTGCAGCGCCATGACATTCCGGCGCGCGCAGAATACACTTGCTTTTGAGTCAGGCGCGGCCAGCAACCCGCAAACCGCGCCAGCCAACCTGCCCACAAGGCAGTCATTCAACCACCTGGAGAAACCCGCCCCATGAACGCACCGCTACCCGAACATATCCGCAAAGCGCTGGAGACTGTTACGCTGGATGACAATCCGCCAAGCGGATTGAGCCGCAGGCACAATTGTCCAGACGGCGAAGCCAACTGTGCTGTACTTGGCGTCCAGCGTCGCCGTGAAGGGGACGCAGCATGAACGCCCCATTGCCGGAACATATTCGCAAAGCGCTTGAAACCG
>JAYVNK010000422.1:0-10488 GCA_043758475.1 Comamonadaceae bacterium
GGATAAGCCGCGTACCAACGGATGCATATCAGAATCACGTCAATTGGAAAACGCATCCCTTTGGTCGTCAGCATCGCGTTCAAGCCTTTTTAGTCAAAACGCTCAGCATAGTCGTATGGTCGGCTTGACCGCCAATGCTACAGAACCTTGGGCAGAAAGCGCGGGTCGTCCGCGATGTCCTCGAGGCTCGCCACCCGGCAGAAAGCACGCCACAACGGATCGTTTGCAACCCCGAGCACCGAGAGCTTGTCGAGCGGGGCAAACGCCTGGTAGGGGCAGAGCGACTCGCGTCCAATCTGGAACATTCAAACGCCTCTTTTGCGCCTTGCCTTGAGTCAAAATCCATCGCTTTATTGGTTCCATCAAGCATGCAACACGGCACTAACCTGCACGCAGGGCCTGACAAACCAACCACACATCACGCCCGGTAAGGTAATGGTGCACCAGCCCAGAGGCTTTCATAGGTGGCAACTCCCCCCGTCGACGATAGCGTTACGAAGGCGGTGTGCAGATCCGACCCGCCAAAGCAGACATTGGTGGCAAAAGGGTCGGGCATCGGAAATTGGGCCAGCAACTGCCCGCCAGGGCTGATGACGCTGATGCCATTGGGAATGGTTGCCACGTGGAGGTTGCCTTCCACATCCACGGCCATCGAGTCACACAGCTGCAGGCCTGGCAGTGTGGTTACAAGCCGGCCGGTGCCAGCCAACAGGTTTCTTGATACAGGTGCCAGCTGGCCGGGTCCAATAATGTCCCAGGCCCAGATACGCGCAGTAAAGGTCTCTGCAGCATACAGCGTACAGCCATCAGGCGAAATAGCGATGCCGTTAGGGCCATCCAGCGGGAAAACCACCTCTTGTATGGACGAACCATCCGGTAGCGCGTAGTAAATGACGCCGCGGTCGCGGCTGCGCTTGTGGGTGTGGCCAAAGTCGGTGAACCAGAAGCCACCATGGGCATCAAAAGCGATGTCGTTGGGTCCGTTCAGCGGCTGATCGCCACAGCTTTCATACAGTACCTGCACAGCACCCGTTTTTAGATTCACGGCCTGAATCGAGCCGCTCTTGTAGTCAGGCGCGCTGCCGCGCGGTAGCAACGTGCCGTCGCGCTTGCGCCAGGCGAAGCCACCGTTATTGCAAATGTAGCAGCGGCCATCGGGTCCAATGGCTGCGCCATTGGGCCCACCACCCACTTGCGCGACCACCTCACGTTCACCCGATAGCGTGATGCGCGAGAGGCAGCCAGCGGCAATTTCCACCACCAGCAGGCTGCCATCAAGCAGCGCGATGGGTCCTTCGGGAAAGCTCAATCCCTGCGCGATCACCTGTATCATTTTTGGTCCTTTATGGGCGCGGCAGGATGCAACGGTCCTGCAATACCTTGAGCCAGTGTCGCACTGCGACCTCGGTGTCGACGGTTTCGGTGAACCCGGCCTGTTTGATCTTGACCGTGCTGACGAAAGCAGGCGGCGGTACCTCCTTAAGGCCGTAGCCAAAGCTGAAGTCCGCGTAATAATGTGATTCGCCGAGAAGTTGCGCCATCGCGAGCGGCCGCAGGCCATGGCGCTGCACGATGCGATCCCACAAGGCGGCGCTCTCGGGCAAATGCTTCGCCATGCTGACTGGCCGATCAGGGCCTGGTGCTACGCCCAGGCTGTCGGCCATCGCAGGCCAGACATCGCGCCAGCTAAACACCTCGCCGTTGGTGAGGTTGAAGTGCTCACCCCAAGCCGCTGGAGTGCGTGCTGCCCACTCGGCAGCACGGCCAATCAGGCGTGCATCCACAGCCTCGCGCACATAGGAAATGTGGCCCGGGAAGCCGAAAGGCAGTCCCTGCTCGCGGCACAGCGCCGCATAGATACCCACTACAGGCAGAACATTCATGACCACGCCCACATTGGGCCCCAGCACTACAGTGGGCCGCAGGATGGTCCAGCCAAATCTTTGGTGCTCCGCCTGCTGGCGGATCCAGTCTTCCTGCAGCCAGTAGAAGTTAGAGTGATCGTCGCGCGGATAGCGCTCTCGCGCCGGGATGGGGATGGCATGCAGGTGCACCCCATACGCTTTGGTACCCTGCAGCAGTGTGACGTGCTCCAGGCGCGAGGCCTGTTGCAGTGGTTCGAGCAGGTTGCGCAGCATCTGCAGATTGGTTTGCATCTGCTGCGGGTCCTGCCAGCCGGAGACCAAACCAGGCAGTTCGTGCACCGCCGTGTAGACCACGTGCGAGACCCTTTGCAATTGCCCGAACGCCGCCTCACAGGCAGCACGATCGTGCAAGTCGACTGCCAAGTGTGTCAGGAGGAGTTTGCTGAAAACTTCCGGCTTGCGCCGCGATAGCGCGATCACATTCCAGCCAGCGTCCAGGAACGCGTCGACAGCGGCAGCGCCCACAAGGCCACTGGCGCCGGCAATGAGAACAGTCTTGCTCATGCGCTCGTTCCTGCGACCAGCATCGCCACTGGTATTACCTGACCATTTACGGACTCGAAGCCAAAGGTTACCGCCTGCCCCACGGCGACTTCTGCAATCTGCGGCGTGCGGCCGTGGATTCTGAGCCAGGTTTCCACCAACGGGCCTTCCCGCAGCTTTACCACCGCAATCATGTAGGGCAAGTAAGCATGGAAGACCTGCATGGGCGCACGTTGCACCAGGCTAAAAGCTTCAACAGTGCCTTCGCAGGCGGCCTGCACCCACTGCTCGATAGGGCTGCGGCACTGCCGGCACAAGGGCCCTGGCGGGTATTGCAGGTGCCCATGGGCGCCGCATTTCTGCAGCAGGAACTGGCCATTGGCGCAGCCTTCAAAGAAGACGTCCACGGCTGGCTTTTCATTTGTGCTCATTGCATCACACCTGTCCCAAAATCAAGGTGGCATGAGTCGCCAAAATGCCGCCGTTGCCGTGGACCAACGCCGTTGCCGGACGGCGAGCAAGTTGCCTGTCGCCAGCGGTGCCGCGCATCTGCGCCACGGCTTCAGTCACGTGCAGGATCCCGCCATTTGCACATGACAGCATGCCGCCGTTGGTGTTGGTAGGCAGCGGGCCGTCGCGCCCCAGCAGACCTTCGGCAACTGCAGCACCAGCTTGACCCGGCTTGCAAAAGCCCAGGCCTTCGAGCTCCAGCAGCACTGCAATCGTGAAGCAGTCATATAGCTGTGCCATCGCAATGTCGCGCGGCTGCATGCCGGCCATGGCGAAGGCGCGTTCGCCGGCGTCGCGTATGCCGCGGTAGCCCGGCGTAAAAAGTGTTGGCTCGCACAGGATGCTGTCATGGGTGACCGACTGGCCCCAGCCAAGTACCCCTACCGGGTTCTTGAACTGGTGTGCACGGTCCTTGCGCGTCATGATCACCGCACCGCCAAAGTCAGTCACTAGTGTGCATTCCAGGCGGTGCAACGGGCTTGACACCAACGGCGAAGACAGGACATCCTGCACCGTGATCGGGTCACGGTAGCGGGCGTAGGGGTTATGCGATGCGTGCTCACGGAATGCTACAGCTACCGAGGCCATCTGCTCTGGCGTCACACCGTGGTCCGCCATGTGGCGGTTCGCGAGCAGCGCATAGTGCGTTGCAATCAACGGCCCGTACGCGATCTCATAGGGGGTGAACATGCTGGCGAAGGTGGCGACTACGTCCACGTTCGGAGCAGAGACTCTGTTGTCGGCCCACAGCGCAAGCACGGTATCGCAGGCGCCGGAGTTCAGGGTCATTGCAGCGCTGGCGACCAGGGAGGTCCCCGTCGCACCGCTGCGAGACATGCCTCCCGAAACTTTCGGGCGCAGGCCCAGTTCCTGTGCCACGATGGCGCTGAAATCGAGGTGGTGCTCGGCCACTGTGTGGCCCGTGAACACGCAGTCGATGGCGCCGGCCTCCAGACCAGCATCGTCAAGAGCGGCACAAGCCGCTTCGAGGGCCAAATCTGTGGCCGTACGGCCGGGGCGCGGCGTGCGGTCAGCCTCACCGGCTCCAACGATCAAAGTTTGGGTAGCGATGGTGTGCCTTCCTGCTGCAGCAAAGCGCGCAGCTGTTTTTTCTCAATCTTGCCGACGGCCGTCTTGGGCAAAGCCTCAACTATGTAGAGAGTCACTGGCACCTTGTGGGGTGCCAGCTGCGATCGGCAAAAGGCCAGAACCTCCTCGACTTGTAAACCCTGTGTACGTGGCACGACGAAGGCCACGGGGACCTCTTCGCGCAGACGATCGTAGCGGCCGACCACAGCAGCTTCGAGAATGCGGGGGTGCAATTCCAGCGTCTTCTCGACCTCCCGCGCTGAAATGTTTTCGCCGGCTCGCTTGATGATGTCCTTGGCGCGGTCAACGAAATAAAAGTAACCGTCTTCGTCTTGGCGCATCATGTCGCCCGTGTGCAGCCATCCCCCTTCCAGGACTTTGGCTGTGGCCTCGGCATCGCCGTCGTAGCCCTGCATGATTCCCCAGCGCGAGTGACTGCGCACAAGTAGCTCACCGATCTCTCCCGGCGCGCAATCGCCTCCGTGCTCCCCGGCCAGTCGCGCTTCGTAGCCGACAATGGGCAGACCGCAGCACGCACGCTTGGTGCCGGTGGCCGGGTTGGCCAAACATGCAACGATGCTTTCCGTCTGGCCGTAGCCTTCTGACAGCACGGCGCCGTACTTGGCATCGAACCAGTCATAGTCACCGTCGCCCATTTGCAGCGCCATGCAGACGCGCCGCAGCGCACTGCGCTTTTTGAGCGTCGTGCCGGTCTCGCGAATCATCTTGATATGCGTGCCGTTCAGGTACGTGGCGGTCGGCGCAAAACGGTCCACGTATTCGTCAAACAGGCCGGAGCGAAACCGTTCCAGCAAAAGCAGGCGGGAGCCCGCCAACACGGCAGCACACAGCTGATTCAGGCCGTTCATGTGGAACAACGGAAAGTGGTGCATCAGGAGGGAGTCTCCCAGCAGGCTCATCTGGCGCACGTAGCATTCTGCACCCCATACCTGATGCCCGTGCTTGTAGACCACGCACTTGGGTTCGGAGGTCGTGCCAGACGTAAAGATCATGGTGGCCGGGCTGTCGGGTGTGAGCGGGGCCTCGCCAGAAACGTTTGGTAGCGTTGCAGCGCCCGCCTTCGCGTCCAGAATTCGGGCCAGGCCACTGGCGGGCAGGACGTTCTTGCCGTCCTTGCGCAATTGCGCGATGAGTTCCACGTTGTCGTCATCAATGACCAGCCACCGTGCGCCGCTGCGCTGCGCGATAGCATTCACCTCACGCAGCGTATTGACCGGGTTGGACATCGCAGCTACCGAGCCAAGGCGGTACAGGCCGAACATCAAAGCCACTTGGAGCACGCTGGTCGGCATGTGCAGCAGCACTTTGTCGCCGCGCCGCACGCCCTGCGCGCGCAAAATGGACTCAGCCTCGCGCCGCTGGGCAAGGAAGTCGCCGTATGTCACCTCGCGCCCGTCGGGCAGCACGATGAAGCAGGCGCCTTCGCGCCCGCGCGCTGCCCACTCAAGTACCTGGTCCAGCGTGCGTCGGCCCACGGTGTCAAGCATCGGATCAATTGTTGCCATCACATGATTTCCATAAGGTCAAAGCGTTGGGCGAATTCTGAAGCCGGCGATGCTGCGACGAATTCAGCGCGCCGCATGCCGTAAGCGCGATCCGCAATTGCCAGCGATTCGACGATGTTTTGCTCAACCAACAGTACCGAACAATCGCGGACCGATCGGGCCTGCGCGAGGTCCGCCATGACACGCTTGACCAATGCAGGCGCGAGGCCGATGGTGGGCTCGTCCACTAACAACAAACGCGGCCGCACGATGAGGCCCATGCCAATCGCCAGCATCTGCTGCTCGCCTCCGGACAGGGTGCCAGCGCGTTGCCTCGCACGCTCCTGCAGGCGCGGGAACATGGCAAACACCGACTCCAGGTCGGCAGGCTTGGCCCTATTGAGCGCCAGGCCCGCCAGTTCCAGATTTTCGCGCACTGTCAAGCCACGAAACACCTGATGACCTTGCGGGACCAGCGCCAGCCCTGCAGACAACCGCTGCTCGGGTGACCAGCGGGTAATGTCTTGTCCATCGAACTCTATGCACCCTTCGACCGGCACATGGCCATGTAGAGCGGACAACAAGCTGCTTTTTCCAGCGCCGTTATGACCCACGATAGTGACGATTTCCTGCGCGCCAACTTCCAGGTTGACCTCGCGGACCGCGACTTTGGTGCCGTAGCGAACAGTCAGGCCGCTGACTTTCAGCAAGGAATTCATGCTTGTGCCTCCGCCAGTCCCAGGTATCGTCGGCGCAGGCCTTCGTCTGCCATCAGTGTCGCAACGTCTCCAGATGCAATCAGGCGCCCATGCTCAAGGAAAATGCCGTAGTCAGCCACTTCACGCACCAATGCCATATTGTGTTCAATCAGGCAAATAGTTCGCCCTTGTGCTACCAGTTCCCGCATGACTTTGCGCACCTTATCCAAAGCGCTGTGGTCAAGGCCCGAACAGGGCTCGTCCAGCATTAGCAGCGGAGCATTAAGGGCGAGCACGCGCGCCAGCGCCAGCATCTTTGCCTCGGCGTAGCCAAGGTCGCTGGCCAGCGCATTGCGCTTGTCGGCCAGACCGACAAAGGCCAGGATATCCATCGCCTTGGCACGCAGTTGCGCCTCGCGCTGCTGCACCTTGCCCCATTGGAACAAGGCAGCCATCACGCGCTCACCCGGCTGGTCGGGAAAGGCCACCATGACGTTCTCTTCGCAGGTAAGGCGCTCAAAAAGACGCAGGTCCTGGTAGGTACGGGCAATTCCAGCTTGAGCGACCTGGTACGGCAGCAGGCCAGTAATGTCGCACCCGGAGTAAGTCACCTTGCCCAGGTCGGCGCGGATCGCACCGGTGACCAGATTGAAAATGGTCGTTTTGCCGGCGCCGTTGGGCCCGATAAAGGCCGTGATCTTGCCGGCGTCCACCGACACTGACAGGTCACAGATGGCATGCAGGCCGCCGAAATGCTTGTCCAGCCCTTCGATCTGCAAGAGAGCCCCACTCACGACTCATCTCTCCTGCGTCCGAACAAGCCTTCCGGTAGAAGCACGGCGAACATCACCAGCAGCAGGCCGTAGAGAATCTGTTGGGCACCCGGTGCTATCGCGGCCGGCAGATCGACATACCGCACGCCGTCGGTTATCGCCATCACCAGCACCGCAGCCATTGGAATGGTCCAAAGGCGCCGCGTGCCGGCGACGATCACCATTGTGAGAATCAGCACTGTGACGTGCACGGAGAAGTCCGGCGGGCTTACATAAGACATGTAGTGCGCGTACAGGCTGCCTGCCACGGCGACCATCGCGCTGGACACGGTGAACACCAGGGCGCGGAAACGGCGCACGAACTTCCCGAGGGACGCGGTCGCATCCTCGTTCTCGCGCAGCGCTCGCAGAACGCGCCCAAAGGGACTGTAAACCAGCCGGTGGCTTACGAAATACATCAGCGCTGCAAGTGCCAGGCACAGTAACAAGAACCAACCATTGGATCCGAGCAGTTCTCCATCGACAAAACCGGGCCGCAGAATGGCCGCAATCCCGGTGCCGCCGCCTGTGAGGCGGTTCCAGTTCGTAAACACCTGGCTAAAGATCACCAGCAGCGCGAAGGAGGCGACCACCATGTAATCACCGCTAACGCGCAGCGTCGCCCGCGCGAACACCCAACCCACCGCACCAGCCACCAGCGCACCGGCAATCATGGCCAGAGGAAACAGGCTGATGCTGCGCGTTGTCAGGATAGCGGTGGCATAGGCGCCAAGGCCGAAGAATGTAGCGTGCGCGACCGAGAATATCCCTGCATGACCGATTAGCAGATTCAGGGACAGTGCACCAATGGTGTAAATGGCGGCAAACACCGCCAGACTCAGTAGATATTCCATCAGTTCACCTTTCCTAGAAGCCCACGCGGGCGGAGAGTGACCAGAAGCAGCAGCAAGGCAAAAGTGACCGTGGCCTCCCAGCGCGAATCTACTACCAGCAGGCTCATGGTCTGCAATAGGCCCACGGCAATGGAAGCGAGCAAAGTCCCCAGCAGGCTACCGATACCACCGGCAAAGACCACGATCAGCGCCAGCAGCATGGCGTCGAAACCAATCGTGGTGTTTAGCCCGCCACTCAGGCCGATGAAGAAAGCTGCAGGCATGCTCATGAGTGAGCCAATGGCAAAGGTCATGGCATAAACGGCCGGCGTGCTGATACCGACCACACGTGCGAGCTGCGGGTTGTCCTGCACTGCACGCAGTTTCTGGCCCGGGCGCGTACACATGAGCAGCCAGCCGAGGATGGCAAATAGCACGATCGTGATCCCCAGCGCCATGAGGTCGATGATGGGCACAACCACAGGCCCCAGGCGCAAGCCAGCGGTAGCTTGGCCTACCGTGGCTGCACGCATGTCCTTTGTGTCAAAACCGAACAACACGCCGGCCAGGTTCTGAATGACAATGCCCGTTCCTAGCGAGGCCACCACCACTGTGAATCCGCCGCTGGTCATGGAGCGGATGTACCGGTAAAGGTACACCTCGTGTGCCACCCCCAGCAGAATGACGACCAAGCTGGCTGAAAAGAAGGCCAGCACGAGACCGGTTCCCAGCTGGGCGGTCATCCACCACACCAAGTAGGCCGCCAACGTGATGATGGCACCGTGCGCCAGGTGCAGCGTGCGCGTCACGCCGTAAATAAGGGAAAAACCAACCGCGACCAACGCGATACGGCCACCCTGCACTAAACCATCGACCAGTAGCTGCAGGGTTTGACTCATTGACCTTCCACAGGAACGAAGGCACCATTCTTTACAGTCATCAGAATCAAGGGCATGGAAGAGGAGCCATCAGCTGCGAACTTCAGCGTACCAAAGACAGTCTTGAAATCACCAAAGTTGAGCAACTTATCGCGGATATTCGGGCCGGTAAGAGGCTTGTTCTCCTTATTAAGCACTGTCACCACGTCGCCCAGGATGTGTGCGCTAACGTAATAGGCGGCGGAATTGCCCAGCGGCTTGCTACCAAACTTGGCTTGAAAGCGATCGATAAACTTGCGGGCATCTTCGCTGATGGGGCGCTCAGGATCCCATTGCTGGGTGGAGAAGATCACGCCCTCGGAAGCACCCTTGGCCGTGGTGATGATTTCGTTCACGGTGAAAAAACTGGTACCGAGGATGAGGGAGGTGATGCCCAGTTCTGTCTTCTGGTTCAGGGCCGCCGCTGCTTGCCGGCCGCCGGCCGCGATGTAGATGGCGTCGGGCTTCTTGGCCCAGATCTGCGTGAGCTGCGCCTTGAAGTCCATGGCCTCCGTGGACGCCGCCTGCGAAGCAACCACCTGGCCTCCCAAGGCTTTCCAGGCCTCTTCCATTACCTCTGAATCGGCGGTACCAAGCGCGTCGTTGACATAGAGTATGGCCAACGTCTTCTTGCCGAGCTTCTGGACGGCGTAACGCGACTCGTTTTTGATGTGGTAGTTTTCAAGGGGCACGCTGTGGAACAGGTAGGGGCTGAGGCCTAGCAAAGTCGGTGCTGTGCCACCCCCATTGAGCATCACCACCTTCTCCTTGGTGCCCACCGGCGAGGTCGCTGCGATGACATTGCTGAAGGAAGTAAACACGAACGGAGCCTTGTCGACGCTCGCGAGCTTGTTCAGCGCCAGCACTCCGCGTTGCGCGACGCCACCGTGGTCCTCTGCCTTAAGTTTCAGTTGGGTGCCACCAGCGCCGCCAGCAGCGTTGATTTCTTCGAAGGCAAGCTGGACGCCTCGTGAATGCTGCTCGCCGTAGGAGGCGTTGGGGCCAGTCATGCCGAACAGCCCGCCGACAGTCAGCTCCTTGGGACCTGCCAGCGACGCCAGCGGGACGGCGGCAATCAGTGCGGAAACGATCGCTTGCTTAAGCAGGCGGGTGCAGATTTGTCTCATCATTAGTCCTTATTGGAAGAAAGAATTTGCAAGCAGGCGGCTTTGGTGATCATCGACACCTGGTTACGGTTTACTAGCGCCTCGGGACTTATGTGTAGTACCACCCTGGGCGCGCTTCAGAATGCCTTTCAGGATTGCACCCAGCCTGAACAGGCTGAAGGCGATCGTTTATGTAGCTACTTAGGTTGGCCAAACGCCAGTCGTTGCTCGTGCTGCTGACATGCGCCGGGATAGCCCCGTAGAGAGCTTTGTAGGTCAGTAAAGGAACAAGCGATTTTACTTTTCTATGGTCAAACAAATGAATTATCTTAATATTAACGATGCGCTGGGTACGCGACCATCCGTAGTTACCCGCCCCTTACCCAAGTGGGCCTGTAGTGATGGTTGTGGTGCGTAGGCAGTGTTGCCGCTGACTGAAAATTGACAGTCGGCGATACGGACAAAAACTTGGACTGGTTTACGCCGTTAATCCAGGTTCTGTCGCAATAGCGTGCAAGGAGCGTTGAAAGTTGACGATGGGCCGTGAAGATCAGAAAGCCAGGCTATAGAACTGCTCGGCTGCGGACATGGATCGACCACCGGGGCAGCG
>JAYVNK010000423.1:0-10459 GCA_043758475.1 Comamonadaceae bacterium
GAGTTGGCCGAGAGCATCAAGGCCCAGGGCATTCTGCAGCCGATTTTGGTTCGCCAACTCACCAGCGGCGAAAACCAGGGCAAGTACGAGATCGTCGCGGGAGAGCGGCGCTTCAGGGCGGCCAAGCTGGCGGGGCTGGACAGCGTGCCAGTGCTGGTGCGCGACGTCCCCGATGAAGCAGCCGCCGCCATGGCGCTGATTGAGAATATCCAGCGCGAAGACCTTAACCCGTTGGAAGAAGCCCAAGGCCTGCAACGCCTGGTCAAAGAGTTTGGGCTCACTCACGAGCAGGCGGCGCAAGCCGTGGGGCGATCCCGTAGCGCCGCCAGCAACTTGCTGCGCCTGCTCAATCTGGCCGATCCGGTGCAAACCATGCTGATGGCCGGCGACCTGGAAATGGGCCACGCGCGGGCCTTGCTGGCGCTGGAGCGGGTATCGCAAATCACGGCAGCGGCGCAGATCGTGGCCAAAAAGATGTCGGTGCGTGAGACCGAAGGCTTGGTGAAAAAGCTCAATGCCGAGTTCACGTTGACCTCCACCAAACCCAAGAAAGAAAAGTCGCGCGACATCAAGCGCGTGGAAGACGAACTGTCAGACCTGCTGGCCGCGCAGGTGGAAGTGCGCGTGAAAAAGCGTGTCAAGCGCTCCGGGCGCATGGAAGAGATGGGCGAGCTGTCGATCCAGTTTGGCTCGCTGGATGAGCTCAACGGACTGATTGACCGGCTGACGCGCGGCGCTTCAAGGTAACGCGACAGCGCTGCAAGCCGCCACAATCAGCATTCGCGCCCGGCAGCAACAGAAACAGCAATGGCAACCTCACAACAATGAATGGCAGACTGACATGACCAGCGACCAAAACGACTTCATCGAGCAGGAAGTAGCCCGGCGCACACAGGCCGCCGTGCAGCAGGCTATGGGTGACCCACTGCTGCAGATGCAGGAGATGGTGGCCGTGCAGGACGTGATCATCCTGGCCGTCACCACGCTGGCCGAGGCCGGCGACTCCGACACCGGCAACCGCATTCCCCGCATCCAGCACTACGTGCGCGCGCTGGCGCTCGCCGTAAGAAACCACCCGCGCTTTGTGCAGGAGCTGACGGATGCGCAAATTGAGCTGCTGTTCAAGTTTGCACCGCTGCATGACATCGGCAAGGTTGGCATTCCCGACCGCATTTTGCTCAAACCTGGCCAACTGACGCCGGACGAGTTTGCCATCATGAAAAACCACACCACACTGGGGCGCGATGCCATTGACCGTGCTGAGCAGGCACTGGGCAAACCGCTGGAAATTCTTCGCGTGGCCAAAGAGATGGTGCTGTCGCACCAGGAGAAATGGGATGGCAGCGGCTACCCGCAGGGCCTTGCGGGTGAGGCCATTCCGCTGTCGGCGCGGCTGATGGCCGTGGCTGACGTGTACGACGCGCTGATCAGCGAGCGCATTTACAAACGTGCCATGCCCCACGACCAGGCGGTGGGCATCATTTTCCAGGGCCGGGGCGCGCATTTCGATCCGGACCTGGTGGACGCTTTCATCGAAATCCAGTTCGATATCCAGGCCATCGCGCAACGCTTCGTCGATTCCGAAGGTGCCTTGCAGAAAAAGATTGAATACATGGCCAACGCCATTGCCGAAAACCCGTGAGCCGTGCAGAAGGTCCCTAAAACACTGTCTTCGTCGGTGCGTCTACTTCAGGAACGATTTTGAAATGGCATCAGTAGGTGACGGTGACTGTGTGCGGCGTCGCCTGGGAGCCGACGCAGGAAGCCGTGGCACAAGTTCCCGCCTGATCAGCCGCAGCGGTGACTGTCACCGTGTAGTTTTGTTGTGCGCCGGTACCGGTGCCGCCCGGGCTGCTGAGCGCCACAGCGTAATTGACGCCCACTGCGACATCGCTGGTGCGGTCCAGTGCCACGGTGTAGGCCAGAGCGCCGGAGCAGGTCACACCGAATGTCGTCGTGGCGGTAACCGCCGCAGCCGAAAACGCAGTGTATGCCAACGCGATGTTAGGTACCGTGGTCATGCTGCATACGGCCGCAGTGTCGATAGAAATTGGTAGAGGTTGGCTCGCCCTGGCCGTAGCTACAGTGCCTACCTGGCGAAACACCGTCACGGTGAGGGTATCCGTGTAGATGCCAAGAGGCACAGATTGCCCTGCTGGAATACAAATCCAATAGTTGACTGTGGCTGAATTGACCGAGTTTCCGCTTAACGTCAGCGAGAAGGCAAGTCGATCCGTTTGGGCCGTGGTGCCCCAGAGGGGACTGCAACTGCCGGCCTGAAAGGTGTCGTAATCTATGTTGGAAATCAACTTGGCCTTATTGGGATTCAAGCCACCGGAGTTCAACCCATTGTCAACGCCGACGGTGTAGCCGTAGGGCACATTGTTCGGGTCACCTGTACCTCGTACGCAATCCACCGTAAAGCTGCTTTGGACCGTGACAGCACCTCCTGAATAACCTGTTGCGACCGCAGGCAAAGCCGAGATTGTGCAAGTATCTGCTTGCGCCCAACTGCCGCATAACAACCCCAAGGTACCCAGCAAAAGGTGAATAAGCTTCGTTTTCATCGTACAACGCCTTTACAAATCAACAGCCCCAAACGGGTAATGTCGTCTGGATTCTCAGGAGGCAGGACCAGCTCAAACTGGCATGACTGCCCTTTCCACATCAGTAGCAAGCGACTGGTCGCTGTCAGGCCCGTTACAAAAGCCTCACCCCGTCGTGCCACCACGAACTCCTGGGTGTCGCCTTCAATGCGGATGATGGCACCGGTCGGGGCAGGTTGCTGGTCGTCCAGCACTATTTTTATCAGTGCGCTGCGGCCACTGCGAACTGGAAACACCACTTTGACCGCGCTGCGCCACGAAGGCACAGCGCTGCGTTCAATCGAGTCGATTTCTGCGTTCAAGGGCAGCCCGGCGGCGTCCAGGCGAACCGAGTTGAGCTGGTACGCCGCGAGCTGTGGAACCAGGGCCACGCCACTGGCATTGGTGCGGCTAATGATGTTGCTGCCCAGGCCGATGCCAATATCGCTAAAACCAGCGACCTCGGCCACGGCAAAACTCTGATTCAGATAGCGCGTGACAAATACATTGCCATCGGCCGCTACGACGGCGCCCCGGGCACCGAGACGCAGCGCTGCTTGTCCGGCTGTGGTGCGGATATCGCCACTCGCCTGACCGTAACGGCCGAGGTAGGACATGCCACCCTCAATCCGTGAATGGTCCGACTGATGCCCAGCCAGTACGCGCCAGCCCAGCCCCTCTTCCTCGCCAAGGATTTGTTGGGCCGAGACGTAGGCATCAGTTCGTCCGCTGCTGCGCTGGGCTGAAGCGGTGACCAAACGGTTGCGCTCGAACGGCACAATCAGGCTGATACCCAGCGCGGTGGCGCTGGTTTCTGCGCGCGAGCGGCTGGCGGTGAGGGTAAGCGTGCTGAGTGCGCCGACGCGCATGCCAAAGTTGAGCGAAAGGGTACTGATGCGGGGCGCATCGAAGCGGTGCACCTCCACAAAACTCACGCCTACGGAACTGGTTTCCTGAGCAAACCGGTAATTCCAGCTACCCGCCAATTGTCGCCGTGTGGGCAATGTCGCCGCCTCCAATCCGAGCTGACGAAAATTAGCGCTGGCACCTTGCACCTCAACCTGCGCGTTCATGCGCTGGCTCTGGCTGTCAAGCCCCAGCAGCCACTGGCTAGCGCGTCCGAGGCTGCGCTCATGGCTGGTTGTTACAGCCGCCCGGCCCAGGATTTGACCTGGCAAGGCAAGCGCCAGCCCAAGCCCCAGGCTGCGCAGGTCAGCGGTGGCCTCGGCGCGGCCTTCCAGCGTCATCGCGGCCGTGATGCCACGGCGCCACAAGCCGCTGGCAAAATGAGGGCCATAGTTATTACTGGCCAAGCCCAGGTCGCGGCGCAGGCGGCCAGCCTCAACGCTCCAGTCGTTCAGGCCTGCTTTCAGCAGGCGGTCGTGGGTAAAAAATGGCTGGCTCACCACTGTTTCCCGGCCCAAAATATCGCGTACTACCATGCGCACTTGCCCACTTCCTGTCAGCGAAGGGAAATTGTCGACCACAAACGGCCCGGTGGGCACATTGGATGTCTGGCGCAGCACGTTATCTACATACAAATCGACAGTGGACGGCGCAGCCGACAGGCCGCTGAGAACCGGCAGGGGCTGCGCCCAAAAGCCTGGGGTGAGCGCATAGTTGCTGCCGTACTGGATGCCACCAAAATACACATTGCGCCCCAGCGTTCCCGCACGGGTGGTGCTGTCACCCAGCCGCAAGGTATGGTTTGGTTCCAGAAAATCTTTGGTAAAGGTGGTTTCCAGCCGCCGCCATTGGTTCGGCGTGCCCGACGGGCTGCTGTCGCTCAGGTTGCGGCCCGCAGCACTGCTGGTCAAAACGCCCATGGCCGTGGAAATTCCCAGTTCGCCCAGAAGCCCCAAGTCTCTGCTGTTTGGCGCATTGCTTTGCGTCGCAGCGGTGTAAGCCAGGTCGTAATTAAAAAACAGGCTGGTCAGCACCGGGCTGAGAGCTGGCCTTTTGCCAAGATTGCTGGTCAATCGGGTGGTCGGGAAATTGTCGGGTGAAAAGCCAATATCCAGCGACTGGTTTGCGTCGTTCCGTTTGACCGTGAAGCCCGGTACGGCAGCCAGTGGCCAATATGACTCGCCTTGGAAGACCAGCGCTTGCGCGTCGGGGCGCAGTGGCACGCGCCACTCTTCAAACGCATTGCGCGGCGCGTGGAGCGTGCCCTCACGCTCAATGAATAGCCAGGTACCGCTTTTAACGCCGTTGACCACAGCCTCCAGCGGCACAGCGCGCGCAGGGGTGGGCGGACTGGTGCTGATGGTTTGGCCTGTGGCCACGCCAAGCCACAGGCTGACAAACAGCGCCGCAGCGCGCGGGGGCCGCAGCGCAAACATGCTGCTTACTTTCCCACGGTCACGTCAAAGCTGCGAAGGGTTGCGTCGTCCAGCAATGCTGTGAGCCTGGCTTTGCCCGCTGGGATGGAATCCGTGTGCTTTATGTCAAAACTGCGCTTGCTGCCCGGCAAAAGGTAGCCACCCGAATCCAGGGCGCCGAGCGGTTGACCGAGCGCACTGGTCAAGGTAAACGTGCGTGGTAACACAAAGGCACTGCCGGTATTTTCGCAGTTCACCTTGACGGCGGTAGCCGTCGCACGCTGAACATCGCAAGCGAGTTGGTGTCTTGCACCGGGCGGCGTGATGAAGATAGGTATGGAAAAAGCCAGCGCAACCTGTACCTGCACGCCCTCTTTGAGCGGCCTGGCTTCGACAATTTCGCGCAAAATGACCCGGTAGGTTAGCTGCTGCGTGACAGGCGCCGACCGAAGTGTGGCCAGGCGAACCACCTGGCGTGCCTTGGGTAGTATTTTGAAAATGGGCGGGGATAAAAACACATCTTCAGTGGGCGTCAGGTCTTCCTTGCCATCGGGCATCTGCTTCCACAGATAGACGTCAGCCTGCATCACCAGCTCTTCGTCGCCATCATTTGAGACCGTGACGGCAACGGCACGGCTTTTGGACTCCAGATAAATACGTAGGGGGGAAACCGAAAATTCGCCGGTCCAACCGGCTGAGGGCAAAACGCTTGTCAACACCAGGCAAGCCCACTTCGCAGCCGCGCGCCGGTGCCGGGAGATGAGTTGCAGCATATTTGTCATGGCGGTGACCCAATGATCCTTGCCGGGCAATTTCAAAAAACTGCGGGGGGTACGCGTCAACATACCGACCCGCGCCAGGAAACTCCGACGACTGCGCAAATAGCCTTGAGCTTTGCGATGCCGCCACAGTTGTTAGAAAGTCATTAGAAAGTCACAATCAGCGCGCGAACCTGGGTGGTCGGGCCGCAAGAGGCAGTAGCGCAGGTACCCGCCTGATCGGCAGGCATCGAACCTCCAATAGTGTACCCACGAATGTCGCCCGTTCCGATCGTTGAACTGCTTGCAGGCGTGCCCGCTACAGAAGCCACCGGTGTGCTGGTCAATGTGTATTGGAGGCCCTGGATGACACCAATGCCGGCAGCAGTGCTGTCAGGCGCATTGACGACATCAAAAGCAGTGGATACGGGCGAATAGCCACGGGTGCAGCGGAAGTTGAGCGTTGCGGTCGATGCCGGCTGCACGCCTGTCTGAAAGGCGACGTAAGTGCCGAATGCGACGGTTTGCGTGGCATTGTTGGTCACTTGGCATTGCGAAGTCAAAGTCACTGTGACATTGAAGTTGTTAGTGGTGGTTGCCGCCTGCAACGCAGGTGTGATGGAAGTCAAAACGAATACCGTAGCCAGGGCTTTTAAAACTAATTTACGCATGGTGAACCTTGAAAATTGAGTAGGAGCGTGTTAGCGCCCGATAAACGATCGATCAACTGATAGCTCACGAAATGTAACGAGATTGCGGGGATCTAGGGGTGCCTGCATTGTTAAAAACAACACGTAAATGGGCATACGTTCCACTTCTTTGTACTTTTTGTGAAAAATAGCACGGCTTTACGTGAGGCGCGTGAGTCAAGTGGCTGACTACAGGCGGAAATTTCTCTGAGACCAAGCGCGTCTTGCCTTGATGCGTGGTGCTTTGATTTGTCACGGTGGCGATCATCGAGTGCTTTTGGCGGGCGCCGCCCGCTGTGATGACCACTGGCGTTTGCCCAGCAGGCGCGAAGCTTCCACCGCTCATGTCTGTGTTGAGCTAGGCGGTCTCGTCGCCCCAGTGAATCTCAGCGCGGTCTGCTTTGGCACCGGCGGGAAAAAAGGCGCGTCAAAGCGGGGCGCCTTCGGTGTCAGCGCCAGATCAATTGGCTGCCTGCACGCCGGGGACAATGCCATTGTCTTGAAGGCCCTGAATCTGCTCGGGTGTCAGGCCGAGACCGCGCAGAATCTTGCGCGTATCCTGCCCCAGTTTGGGGGCGTTGCGGCAGTGAAAGCCCGGCGTGAGCGACAGCTTGGGCACGATACCGGGTACGGTCAACAGGCTGCCGTCGTCCATCTTTACTTGGTCGAGCATGCCGCGCACCTGGTAATGCGGGTCTAAGCGCATAACCGCCACCCTGCCCCAAGTACGGATTGCTGGGCGCAATACCCGGCAAAGCACTGCGAGCGGGGCCACGCACTGCGCCAAATGCGCTGTACTCGGGCAGCAGGCTTTCCAAGCAGTTGACACGGCTTCGTACAGCGCCACGTCAATCACTTGGCCGCGCCCTTGGGGGGCCTCCGGGCTCACGGAGGCGTGGCGGTGTTGCAGTGCCAGCAAAATGCCAATCACGCCTGAGCTTGATCAGGTCGTCCGGGGCCAGGCCCCAGCTTTCCAAGGCACCCGGGCGGAAGTTCTCAATCAGCACATCGGCACCCGCGCTGAGTTGCCGCACGATGTCCTGCGCTTCAGTTTTTCGCAGGTCCAGCGCCAGTGAGCGCTTGTTGCGCGACTGCACTTGCCACCAGACCGAAGTGCCGTCTTTTAGCAGCCGCCAATTGCGCAGCGGGTCGCCGCCCGTGCCTTCTGCCTCTTTGCCGGGGGGTTCGATCTTGATCACGTCCGCGTCAAAGTCGGCCAGGGTTTTGGCGGCAAAACGGCCCGGCAATCAATTGCCCGAGTTCAAGCACTTTGAGCCCGGCCAGCGGGCCGGTCCGGTGGGTCGGCGAAGCTGTCACCAGCTGAAAATCTTGCCCGGATTCATGATGTTTTTCGGGTCCAGCGCGCGTTTGATCGTGCGCATCATGGCAACGGCTCCGCTGCCTGTTTCAGACACCAAAAAATCCATCTTGTGCAGGCCCACGCCATGCTCGCCGGTGCAGGTGCCCTCCAGTGCCAGCGCGCGGGTGACCAGGGCGTGGTTGAGCTTTTCGGCGGTCACGCGCTCCTGCGGAATATTGGGGTCCAGCAAGTAGCCAAAGTGAAAGTTGCCATCACCCACGTGGCCCACCAGAAAATACGGAATGCCAGTCGCATCGGCCTCGGCCACCGAGTCGAGCAGGCAATCCGCCAGCCGCGAGATCGGTACACAGGTGTCGGTGGAGATGACTTTGCAGCCGGGGCGCGACTGCACCGCCGCAAAGTAGGCGTTGTGCCGCGCCGTCCACAGCTTGGTGCGCGCCTCGGGCGTGGTGGCCCAGTCGAAAGCCTGGCCGCCGTGCTCGCTGGCAATCTCCTGCACCAGTTCGGCCTGCTCTTTGACGCTGTTGGGCGTGCCGTGAAACTCCATCAACAGCATGGGCGCTTCGCTCAAGCCCAGTTTTGCGTAAGCGTTGACCATGCGGATGGTGTTCACGTCAATCAACTCTACGCGCGCAATCGGAACACCCAGCTGGATGATCTGGATCGTGGTGCGCACGGCGGCCTCAATACTCGGGAAATTGCACACTGCTGCCGAGATCGCTTCCGGCAGCGGATACAGCTTCACCGTGATTTCGGTCAGCACGCCGAGCGTGCCTTCGCTGCCGACCATCAGGCGCGTCAGGTCGTAGCCGGCACTTGATTTCTTGGCCCGCGTGCCGGTGCGGATCACGGAGCCATCAGCGGTCACCACTTCCAGCGCCAGCACGTTCTCGCGCATGGTGCCGTAGCGCACGGCGTTGGTGCCGCTGGCGCGGGTGGCGCTCATGCCGCCAATCGACGCATCGGCACCGGGGTCTATCGGGAAAAACAGGCCGGTGCTTTTCACCTCTTCATTGACCTGCTTTCGCGTCACGCCCGGCTGCACGGTCACGGTCAAATCTTCGGCGTTGATGCTCAGCACCTTGTTCATGCGGCTCACGTCAATGCTGATGCCGCCTTGCACGGCGAGCAAATGGCCCTCCAGGGAAGAGCCTACACCAAACGGAATCACGGGCACGTCAAATTGGCTGGCCAGGCGCACCGCATCGGCCACATCGAGCGTGGATTCTGCAAAAATGACGGCAGACGGCGGCGGCGCTGAGAATGAAGACTCATCGCGCCCGTGCTGCTCGCGCACCACCAGCGCGGTCGAACATTGCAGGCCGAAGCGGGCTTTCAGCGCGTCAAGCAACACCTGCGGTGTGGCGCGCTGGCGGATTTCGGGCAAAAGATGGATGGGTAGGGTAGGTGCATTCATGCAAGCTCCTGTTGGGAGGGATGATAATAGCGCGTGAGAGAGATTATGGTCATCTCATTTCTTTGGACTCGTCAACGTGGCTGCGCAACCGACCTGCCCAGCTACAAATTTCGCACCCGGACCCATCGGGGCTGAAAGGCATTGCTGTGAGAGTAGGACTGCTGGAAGACGATCCTGACCACGCCGCGATGACGGTGCGCGCGCTGCATGAGGCTGGACACAACTGCCAGGTGTTTGGCCGTGGGGACCTGTTCCTGCGCTCCACCCTGCATGAGACGTTTGACGTGTTGATTCTGGACTGGACGCTGCCCGACATGACCGGCTTGCAGGTGCTTGATGAGATCCGCCAGCGCCAGGACGCCATGCCCGTGCTGTTTCTAACCGGCCGCGACAGTGAGCAGGACATCGTTGAGGCGCTCAGCCACGGCGCCGATGACTACCTGGTGAAGCCCGCCCGCCCGGCCGAGTTGCTAGCCCGCCTGAACGCCCTCAAGCGGCGCGCAGAAAATACCGGAACCAGCCAACTGGTGTCAGTGGCACCTTATGTGTTTGATCCTGCGACCAGTGCGGTCACGCTGCACGGCAAGCCGGTGACCCTCACGTTGCGCCAGTTTCAGCTGGCCGTGGTGTTGTTTCGCAACGTGGGCCGCCTGATGTCCCGCGCGTACTTGCTGCAGGCGGTCTGGGGGCTCAATGCGCAGGTGCAAACCCGCACGCTTGACATCCATGTCAGCCAGCTCCGCACCGCCTTGAACCTGCCAGACAACGGCTGGCGCATCAACTCTGTCTATGCCCATGGTTACCGACTTGAATCCCTCAGCTGAGATGTTGCCCCCACGCTTGCCACTGCGTGTGCTGCGCTGGACAGGCCTTGGCCAGAGGCCGCGTCTCTTCGCGCTGTCCAATCCTGCGCAGGCAGGATTGGAGCCGCAGCGCTCAGCCCCGGGGGGGCTAATTTCCCTAGGGGCGGCCCGTCGGGAAATTGCCGCTCGTCCGAGCTTGTCACTGCGTGCGGGGTGGTGGCAAGCCGCCGGCCTGCTGTTGCTCGCGCAACTGGGTTTGTGCGCCCACGCGGCGGACGAGTTCACACTCGTCATTGCGCGATCAGACACGTTGATTGGAATAAGCCAGCGCTTTTTGCAAGACCCCAATAGGTGGCCCGAGCTCAAGCGGCTTAACCAGATCAAGCAGGACACGGGCCTCAAGCCCGGCTCCAGTGTGCGCATTCCGCTGGACTGGCTTCGCTGGACAGAAAACTCGGCTGAGGTCACATATGTCCAGGGCGCTGTGTCGGGCACGGTAGCTGGCGCAAGTGTGCCGCTGGTGGCGGGCATGCAGCTCAAGGCGGGCGACAGTTTTGACACCGGT
>JAYVNK010000424.1:0-3366 GCA_043758475.1 Comamonadaceae bacterium
CGCGGCAAGATCTGGCGCAAATAGCCCAGCAAGAAGTCGATGTTCAGCGACCGCTCATGCGCCTCGTCGATGATGATGGTGTCGTAGGCATTGAGCAGCGGGTCGGTCTGCGTCTCGGCCAGCAAAATGCCGTCCGTCATCAGCTTCACGGACGCATCGCGGCTCAGTCTGTCCTGAAATCGCACCTTGAAGCCCACCACGTCACCCAGCGGGGTCTTCAGCTCTTCGGCAATGCGCTTGGCAACGCTGCTGGCGGCAATGCGGCGCGGCTGGGTATGGCCGATCAGTTTTCCACGGGTGCCTTGTGGGTAGTTGACCTTGCCGCGCCCCATGGCCAGCGCAATTTTGGGGAGCTGCGTCGTCTTTCCCGAGCCGGTTTCCCCGCAGACGATGACCACCTGGTGGGCCTCAATGGCAGCCCGGATTTCATCGCGCTTTGCAGAAACAGGCAGCGATTCGGGGAATTCGATTTTCAGACTCGAAACAGACGGGGTTTGCCCTTGAGAGCCACAAACGAGTTGGAAATCCTGAAAAGCGACAGGAGCGGAAGGAATGGGGGAAATGGAAGATACCACCAGTCTATTATCCCATGGCACGAAAACTCGTGCTACACTTGTTTTCGTATAGGCTGCGAAAGAAATAAGATGACCAATTTGACCATCTCCCTGGATGAAAACATTGTCCGCCAAGCCCGTATCCGAGCCATTGGCGAAGGCACGTCGGTCAGTGCCAAGGTGCGCGAGTTTTTGGCGCAGTATGCCAGCGCGACTGCCCAACTGGTACCGTCCAAACCCGTGAAGCTGCCCGTATTTCGAGGCGGTGGTGGCTTTATGCCCGGCATCGACCCCTGCAGCAATAAATCGATGCTGGATGCTGCGGACGGATTCCTGGACGGCAGCCAGTGACGCCTGACGTTAACGTGCTGATTGCGGCTTTCAGGGATGAGCACCTGCATCACCCAAAGGCCCGTCAGTGGCTGTTGGACGCCCGCGCAATATCTGCCGCGCCGGGTTTTGGCGCAGGGCAGTCCAGTGGCACATTGCGCCTGATAAACCACGTGATGGCGAGTTTTTTGCGCCTCGTCACCAACGCAAGGGTATTTGCCACACCCGCACAAACCCCCCAGGCAATCGCCTTCCTGGATGCGCTGGTCGCCAGCCCCGGCGTTGCGATTCTCGACACGACATCGAACTGGCCGCTGCTGCGCCAGCTCTGCCTGGAAAAAAATCTGTCCGCCAATGCGATCCCCGATGCGATCATCGCCGCGACCGTGGTACAAAACAAGGAGGTCCTAGCCACCTTTGACCGTGACTTTTTGCGTCTGCTGCCACCGCACCAACTGCAATTGCTGGTGAACTGAGAAACTCTTCCAACAAATCTGACCAAGTTTGCCACCATGTCCTCCGTCTTCAACTTCACATTCGTGCCCTGGTTCAGGTCAGTCGCACCCTATATCCACAAATTCCGCAACCAGACGTTTGTGGTGGGCATTGCGGGCGAGGCGATTGCGGCGGGCAAGCTGCATTACCTGGCACAAGATTTGGCGATGATCCAGAGCATGGGCGTCAAAATTGTGCTGGTGCATGGTTTTAGACCGCAGGTCAATGAGCAACTCAAGGCCAAGGGACATGCGGCGAAATATTCGCACGGCATGCGCATCACCGATGAAGTGGCGCTGGATTGCGCGCAGGAAGCCGCTGGTCAGTTGCGTTATGAAATTGAAGCAGCCTTCAGCCAAGGCCTGCCCAACACGCCCATGGCAGGCTCTACCGTGCGGGTGATTTCGGGCAATTTCATCACGGCGCGGCCTGTGGGCATTGTGGATGGCGTGGATTTCCAGCACTCCGGCCTGGTGCGTAAGGTCGATACGGCGGGCATCATGCACACGCTGGACTTTGGCGCGCTGGTCTTGATGTCACCCTTTGGTTTCTCACCCACGGGTGAGGCATTTAACTTGACTATGGAAGACTTGGCAACGTCGGTAGCAGTGGCCTTGCAGGCCGACAAGCTCATCTTTTTGACTGAAATACCCGGCATCCGGAATGACCCCGCGCAGCCTGCCAGTGACGACAATCCGATTGACACCGAGCTGCCCTTGGCCGCCGCAGAAAAGCTTCTGCGCGATTCGCCCAGCCCCACGCAATCCAGCGACACTGCCTTTTATTTGCAGCACTGCGTCAAGGCCTGCAAGGCCGGCGTCGAGCGCAGCCACATTCTGCCGTTTGCGGTGGATGGCGCGCTGCTGCTGGAGATCTATGTGCACGACGGCATCGGCACCATGGTGGTGGACGAAAAGCTGGAGAGCCTGCGCGAGGCAACGGGCGACGATGTGGGCGGCATCCTGCAACTGATCGAGCCGTTTGAGCAGGATGGCACCCTGGTCAAGCGCAGCCGCACCGAGATAGAACGCGACGCCGGCAACTACACCATCATTGAGCATGACGGCGTGATCTTCGCCTGCGCTGCGCTGTACCCCTATCCCGAGGCCAAGACGGCAGAAATGGCGGCGCTGACCGTATCACCTGCCGTGCAGGGCCAGGGCGATGGCGAGCGGGTGCTCAAGCGCATCGAGCAGCGTGCCAAAGCGGCAGGTTTGGACAGCATTTTTGTGCTCACCACCCGCACCATGCACTGGTTTCTGAAACGTGGGTTTGTGCAGGCCGAGCCCGAGTGGCTGCCAGAGGCGCGCAAACGCAAGTACAACTGGGACCGCAAAAGCCAGGTGCTGGTTAAAAAACTTAACTGAAACTGAACCAAAGGATAAACCATGAGCTCACTCAATTTCATCGGCGGCGAAAAAGGCGGGGTCGGCAAGTCCGTCATGGCGCGGGTTCTGGCCCAGTATTTCATTGACAAAAGCGTGCCCTTTACCGGGTTTGATACCGACCGGTCGCACACCTCGTTCACGCGCTTTTATGCCGATTACGCGTCGCCGGTGATCGTGGACACGTATGAAGGCCTGGACCTGATCGTCGGCAGCTTTGAAGACCCGCCGGTTTTGGGCAAACCGAAAAGCGTGATTGTGGACTTGGCGGCGCAAACGGCGGCCCCGCTGGCCCGCTGGATCAAAGATTCAGACGTGCTGTCGGTGTTGGGCGAAATGGGCGTCACCGTCAATTTCTGGCACCTGGCAGATGCAGGCAAAGACTCGGTGGATTTGCTGGACCGCCTCATCAACACCTTTGGCCCCGGCCCCAACTATTTTGTGGTGAAGAACCAGGGCCGAGGCTCAGACTTCTCACAGCTGGACGATTCTGCTGCCCTTAAAAAAGCCGTGGCACTGGGTGCCCACGTCATCACCCTGGGGCAGTTGCATGAAGGCAGCATGCGCAAGATCGACCGGCAAAACGCCAGCTTCTGGTCGGC
>JAYVNK010000425.1:0-3365 GCA_043758475.1 Comamonadaceae bacterium
GTGCGCCTCGGTGTCTAAAAAATCGGCGTCGATCAGGCATGAGAACAACAGGCGTACCCACAGTGCGAAGCCATCTGGCCCGCCTGGAATGTTTTTTAATCTCGGGACAAAGTCTCCGTGGCTGAGGATGGTTTCAGGTGGATTGGCTGCGCGCGATTCCGATAACTCGGCCTGACTGTCAGCACCATTTAATCGCTCGGACAGGCCGCCGTTCCAGTCGCCAAGCCCGGCATGGTGACCGGCAATCAAATAGGCAAGCACGCGCGCAGCCAGCTTGCCGTTTTCACCGTGACTTTCCCCAAGAGTTTGCATTGCCCACAACGCCCCAGCCGCCGAATGCGTTTTCTCGCGCCCGCCGACCTTGCCTTCAATATGCGCATCGGGGTTGTCGCCCAGCCGCACGTAGCGCTGAAACCCCGGACGATATTTCCCCAAATCATGCCAAAGCCCGGCAGTATAAGCCCAGCGCTGGGTCGTGGTTGCGGGTTCAAACGCTTCTGAAAACTCAGCCGCCATAGCAGCCACAGCCTGCAGATGATCCGCCAACAAATGCCCGCCAGAATGAGCCAGTGGTTCTGACACGATGATTTCCCCCTGAAATTCTTGATCTGCATACAGCTTACCCGCTCAAAGGTTCACCACGTGACCCACTCCCCCGCCCTTCAAATATATTTCATGCCCATCTTCCCCACCTCACCCGCCACCAGTTTCCTCAGCGAAGCAGGCCCCAGCACCTCACAATGCGCGCCGTGTTTCAGGATGTCCATGATCAGCTCGCGGTGGTCGGTGTAGGGGATGCGCAGCAGGTAGCTGCCGTCTGGCTGCAACTGGCCTTGTTGCTTGGGGTGCCACTGCTCGTCCTTGATCCACGGCGTGCGCTCCGGGCTGAAACGCAGCCGAGCCCAATGGATGCGGCCACCTGAGAAGATGCCGTAGCTGGGGCCAAAAATGGCGTCCAGTTTGGCGTCGCTCACCTCCACGGCGGGGGTGTGCAGCAGGTGCGCATCTTGAATCGAATCAACCGCAAAGTTGCGCAGGCCTTTGCGCAGATGGCACCACGCATCCAGATACCAGTTTTCGCGGTAATGCACCAGCCGCAGTGGAGAGACTTCGCGCTGCGTTTGCTCGCCTGTGCCTCGGGCCAGATAGGTGATTTGCAGGCGCTTGCGCTGCACCAGTGCGGTACCCACGCGTTGAAAGTGCCGGGGCTGCACAGCGCGTTGCGCCAGCCCGATGATGTGGACGCGTCGGCGCACCTGCGCGGCCTCATCCTCTTCATGGCCCAAGAGAGCGCCCAGGCGCTGCATCAACGGTTCTATGTGGGGCATCAGCAAACCACCTCGGTCAACATGCGCCAGCAGGTGCTGCATGGTCAGCAGGGCGTGGATCTCGGTGGAAGAAAACCACAGACCGGGCAATTCATGGGTTTTGTCCGCTGCACCCCCAGATTCCACCAGCCGGTAGCCACCTGCGTCCCGGCTCCATTCGATGGGATTGTTGAGCCGGGTGCTGAGGTAGGCCATGTCGCGCTTGAGCGTGGAGCGCGAAACTTCAAGCTCGGCCATAAGCGTTGCAAAGCTGACCACGTGGCGTTGGAGCAGCAGCTTTTTGATTTTGTAGAAGCGCTCGGTGCGATCCATGTTTTATTTCCCTTGCATTGCACCCATTGTGCGTGGCGACCCCGCCGGGACGTCACAAGCGCTTTGACAGCCCCTCAATGCCCTATTTTGGCGAATTTACCAATGAAAAGTGACTATAGCCCTTGTCCTGCATGCATAAGAAGCTACTATACATATAGCAATCCGTAATCTTCGAGGCAACGTGTCGTCAGCGGTTGCACCCGTCATTCACCGATAGAGTTTTATTCACCAAAATGGTTACTTAGCTCCATGACCCGCCTGAAGCCTGAACCACCGCAACCCCCGAGCCCGCCGAGCCCCGCTCCCGCGATACCGACCGCTCCCAGCAGGCGATACAGCTGGCCGCGCGGGACGGTTTTTCGCTGCGTGGGCTGAGCGGGGCGCATGGACCGCATTGCAGAGCGCTGCCAGCTCAACAAGTGTGAATGGCTGCCAAGAAGCGCACTTTTCTGGCTTTTGAGCGCGTTTTGAATCCCCAAGAGGGCGATGATGTGTACGACATCCGCACGCGCTCAACCCTAGCCGGGCTCAACGGCATGGCCCTCAACCGCTGGTAGTGGCCATGAAGTTCTATTCCGCTGTCGACCACAAATCGCGCAGCCAGTGTCGAATGCGTTGTTTGTCTGGTTTTACTTTGATTGAGTTGCTGGTCGTGTTAGCGATCGTCGCCACGTTAGCCGCCCTTGTGGTGCCCCGCTATTTCAACCAAAGCGAAGCAGCCAAGGAAACCGTCCTGCGCAACAACCTGCGCACCACCCGCGAGGTGATTGACAAATTTTATGGCGACGTAGGCCGCTATCCCGACAGCCTTGACGAGCTTGTCGAGAAGAAATACTTGCGGGCACTCCCCTTTGATCCAGTCAGTGAGTCCGAGGCTTCATGGCAACTCGTTGACGTTCCCTTAGGCTTCAAAGGTCGGGTGTATGACATCAAGAGTGGTGCCCAAGGCATCGCGCGGGACGGCAAACCCTTCGCCGAGTGGTGAGCTCGATGGATGCGACCTTAAACGGCATGGGCACCAGACGACGGCAAACAGGCTTTGCCTACATCCTGCTGTTGGTTTCGATTGCCGTGATTGGGATCGTCGCCAGTTCGAGCCTCAGTGTGGGAGCGCTCGTGAGTCGACGCGATGCCGAACAAAATCTGCTGACTGTCGGCAAAGAATTTGAGCAATCACTTCGCGGTTATGCGGGCGCGTCGGCGGCGGGCATCAACGCGCCCAATGCACGGGGTCCGCGTACGCTGGAGGAACTGCTCAAAGATCCTCGTGCCCCAGCAGTCAAACGCCATCTTCGTCAGATTTATGCCGACCCACTTACAGGTAAAGCTGAATGGGGTTTGGTCAAAGATCCGGCTGGATTTATCGTGGGAGTTTACAGTCTTTCGGAGGGCAAACCGATCAAGCGTACAGAGTTCGATGGATCGCAAGCTCACTTCGAGGCAGCCACGTCGTACAGCGAATGGATTTTTGGGTTGCCGGCGGCCAGGCAGCGGGTTATCGGTACGTTGGTGCCGACGCGGAATTGACCGTCACTGGAAAGCGGATGGTGGTGATCTTGCCATCAGGGTCATACACGGATTGGCTTGCTGCGCCAATTGCACAATGGATGGACTTCATGCGGACGACTACAAACCCTTCTCCGACGTGTCGTCTGGCTTGGATCGACTGGTGCGCTTCATGTCGGCGGCGGTGGCAGATCGCCAGCAGCGCGCCATCAAGGTAGA
>JAYVNK010000426.1:0-3363 GCA_043758475.1 Comamonadaceae bacterium
GGTTTACTTTTCTCCCGACCTGCCAAAAAGAAAATCGCGGCCTTGTGCTTCTTCGCTATCAAAATACGCGACGCCCCGCTCTTGCCCTGCCCAGGCAAAGCAACGGGCTTCTTGCACAGCCCGCCACCCAAATCTGCTTCGAACAACCCCTGCTCAATTTCACGTGCAACCAAGACAGCATCTTGGACAATTTATTTTCTGGCAAATTTGCCTGTAGCCCTTGTCCATATTGCATAAACAGCTATATATAACGTAGCAATTTAATGCAAGAGCGAGTCCGACACTATCCTGCAGATGCAGCAGCAACACCCTCAACCGGTGGCGCTTCCGTATTCGCCACAAACCATTCCGGTACTGCCGGGCCCCAGAGGTAAAACGAGTCCTCAGGCGGAAAGTCGCCGGCAATCCAGTCGGTGGTGGCGGGCACAAAGTCAATGTCGTACGAATACTCGGCGAAGCTGCCCCAGGGATCGCGGGCGTAGTAAAAATAGTTGGAGCCCAGCACGTGTCGGCCCACGCCCCAACCGTCGGGGTAGCCCGCAGCGCGCAACTGCTCGCTGCCCTCGCCCACTTCGTCCAGGCTGCCCACATCCCAACTGGTGTGGTGCAAACCGGCGGCGCTGGACTGCACAAACGCCAGCAGGTGGTGGTCGCTGCCATGCGGCGTGTGCATAAAAGCCACCAGGCCGCCCGAGCGGTCCGACAGCCGCAGGCCCAGCATGTCCTGGCTAAATTCAACCATGCGAGACACGTCCGGGCTGAACAGCAGAACATGGGACAGCCAGCGCGGTCGCACCTGGCTCGATTGGCTGCGCATGGGCGCAGACGCGTCTTTGCGGGGCAGGCCGCGCGGCGTGCTTTTGGGGGTTTTCTGATTGGGAGACACCTTGTCGGCAACCACCAGGTGAAGCACGACTCCGTCGGGGCTGCGTAGCCACAGCCCACCCGCTTTGCCTCCCGCTTTGCCACCCATCGCAGCCACCATCGGGTGCGGCGCACAGCCCAAACCCGAGACTTCAATTTTCTGTTTGAACGCAGCCTCGTCTTCTGCAAAAATGCCGAAGCTGATGTACTGCAGCGTCTTGGGCTGGCCGTTGGCCACCACGCTCATCCAGCAGTGGGGGTTGCCATGGGTGTACAGATCGACGCGCGGGCCAGCGGTAGCGTCCGGGCTTTTCACGTCCATCCCAAAGGCGGTGTAAAACTTTTGCGCGGGCTCAATTTCTGGCACCGTGAAGACGATGCGCTCGACGGAATGAACGGCGATAACCTCGGTACGGCCAGTGCGACGCAATGTCATGTCTCTTCCTTTATGGCGGTGCTGAAAAGTCCAAATCTTGATGGTGGGCTGGGGTTGATGATATCGCCTGCCCGCAGGCCAGGGCCAGCAAGGCACTGGGTTCTGCGCTGGCATTTATGGCCCCATCGCCGCGCCAGGCAACATGGTGGTCAGGGCGGATCAGCACGCGCTCTGCGCCATAGAGCACGCGGGCTTCGGCGCTGCTGATATGCAGCACGTGAAGCGGCATGCCCAGCTCATCCGCCGCTTTTTTCCAGGCACCCGCAGCAAGATCAGCACCAACACCAGCATCGGCATCAGCGGACGCAATCGCTGTTCCGCCCACGCCAACATCGCTGAAACAGAGCAACGTGAAATCCCGCCCAAACAGGTCAAAAATGGATTTGCCATCCAGCCAGATGTGCGGCGCACGCGCACCGGGCCGGGCATTGGGCAGGTACTGGTTGGGCAAATCCGCCGGGGGCGGCGTGCCCTCGGGTGCCACGATGGCGCTGCCGTCATAGCGCAGGCCCAATTGCAGGCCGGGGATGTTGAATTCATTGCGCACATGCTGGCTCAGCGCCTGCCCCAGTTGCTGGCGCACTGCATCCGCATCTGCACCGGGTGCGTCCACATTCACGGGCACCTTGATGGTGCCAATGCTGTCGGCCATGGCGCGGGCAAACGCGGTGTTGCGGTGCGCAATGGGTTTGCGTTCGGCCTCGTAAGATTCCAGCAGCTTGTGTGGTGCCCAGCCCTGCACAACGGCCGCCAGCTTCCAGCCCAAGTTGACAGCATCGTCCACACTGGTGTTGTAGCCCATGCCGCCGGTGGGCGTGAAAAGATGCGCCGCGTCGCCTGCAATGAACGCGCGGCCTTGCGAAAACTCGTCGGCCACCAGTGTGAACCCGGCGTTCCATGGCGCCACGGCAATCAGCTCAAACTCAAAAGCACAACCCATGGCGGCAAACATGGCCGCTTTGAAGTCCACCGATTCAGGTGTCTGGCCGGGTTTGAGCTGCAGGCAAAACAGAAATTGATCGACGCCGTTAATCGCAACCAGCAAGCCGCGCTGCACGGCATTCACCGCCCAGTACATCCAGGCGGGCGGCTTGCCCAGTGCACCGTACAAGCTGCGGGCAGTGAAATAGACCGACAGCATTTGTCCGCCAAAAAAATCACGCGCCTCTTCACTCACGCCGCTGTAGCGGATGCCGCAGGTTTTGCGCACCAGGCTGCGCGGACCATCACAGCCCACGACGTAGCGTGCCGTGAGTTCAAAGGCGTCATGGGTGGCAGTGTTGAGCACGGACAGTGTCACGTGCTGCAATTCCATCCCGAAGGATTGCGCCTGCGCACCCAGCATGAGGTTGACGCTGGGGTATTGCTGGGCCTGCCTGCGCAACACAGGCTCAATCAGCATTTGCTGGCAACGGTGGGGCAGCTCGGGGGTGGGCCACTGCGCTTCGCCATAGTCGCCAAAAGACGACTGGGTTAGGGCCTGGCTGCGCGAGGGAATGGCAAACCGCGTCAGTTCCCGGCCCGCAAGCCGGGTGCAGTAGACGATATCCTGCGGATAGTCGGCTACCAGACCCAGTTGCCGGATTTCATTGGCAAAACCACGGCGGCGGTAGTGCTCCATGGTGCGCGACGAGGTGGCGTTGGCTTTGGGGAAATCTGGCGCGGCCACGTCTTCTTCCAGCACCACGCAGTGGACGCCACGGCAACCCAGCTCGATGGCCAGCATCAGGCCGGCCGGACCGCCGCCTACGATGGCAATGTCAGTTGATTTCATGGAACCGTTGGTCATCGTCACGTCATTCAAGGTTGCAAACGCCCCATGATATTGATCCTCGGGCGCTTTATGCAAGAACCCAATTTTGGGTGGGTGATGCCGATCAGACATCACGCCCGGCTTCACCCATTTTCAAGCGGTGCCAGCAACCCCCGCAAATCAGCTTCGCTGAATTTGACAGTCTCCTCACCGTCCACCCCCAGCACGCCTTCCACCAGCGCGCTTTTGCGCGCCTGCAGCTCCAGCATGCGGTCTTCAATGCTGCCCTGCACCACCAGCTTGTAGACAA
>JAYVNK010000427.1:0-3363 GCA_043758475.1 Comamonadaceae bacterium
GATTGACCCGCCTGCACCGTGTCGCCCAGCGCAAACGCCGGTTCGAACAAGCCCCGAACGGGCGCGTAAACATACTGCGAAGAACCGCTGATTCGCATCATTCGGGTTGTACTGGGTGGCATTGGCACGGGATCAATGACACCCAAGTGGGCCAGCAGGCGTAGCACACCCTGATCAGCAATGGCCTGTGTTGCGGGGGTGGTCGTGGCCGCGCCGCCAAGCTCGGTGGCGAAATGCAGGTGCCCATGTGCCCGGGCGCAGGCCATGAGCGAGCGGCTGGAGATCTCCTGCTGCGCCATCAGGGCAAGCGGTGCGCCGAAGGCCGCAACGGCTGCCTGCAACCGCGCCTGCCTGGCAGCATCGGGCGACGCCGTGGCGTAAACGCAAGGCAGGTACTCCAGCGACGAACCGCCCGAATGCAAATCCAGGCTGACTTGCGTCATGGGCAGCAAAACTGTGTTCACGAAGTGGGCAATCTGGGCCGTGGGCGAGCCCAGGGGATCGCCCGGAAACAGGCGGTTGAGGTTGCCCTCATCAAGCGCAGAGGTGCGCCGCCCGGCCGCTGCCGCTGGCAGGTTAAGGCGCGGAATGATGATCACCCGCCCGCGCACCGCCTCGGCTCTAAGGCTTCGCATCAGCTTGAGCAAGGCGATCTGGCCCTCATACTCATCACCATGGTTACCGGCGGTCAGCAAGACATCGGGGCCGTTGCCTCCCTTGACGACCGCAATCGGTATCGCGATAAACCCGTACGCGCTTTCGTGCGTGGAGTACGGCACGCGGATGTGGCCGAAGCGTTTGCCCTTGGCTTCCAGGTCAAGGTCAACACTCACGGGGGATGCACTGGATGTCATACGGTGTGTGGGAACAGGTGAAGAGGGGAAGAAGGAAGGGGGATGTGGAAAAACCGGCCGGGTCAATGCCTCTGACTGTATCTGTCAATTAGTGACAAGTATCCGCATCATGGAGACAGGCATTGGCAGGATAAAGTAAAAAACACTCAATACGCACTAAGCTACATTTTGTATAGCTAACTATGCACACTACACTGGGGCTACAGGCAAATTTTATGCACTAAATTGGAAACGATAGTAAAAAAAACCACGCATTCTGCTCGCACAAGACGAACCAGGCATCGCCGACACGCTTCAATACGTACTGGCCACTCAGTGAGAGAATCTGCTGGCCTGCAGCCGGGTGAGGCAGGCCCGGCGAAAGCCCGTCTTGATGAGGACTCTTTTTTACACGCTTTGCGCCAGGGCAACGTACTCTGCCACCGGCACTTCTTCGGCCCGGCGCTGCACGTTGAACTCACCGGCGAACGACTTTTCCTCCAGCCATTTGCCCAGCGTGTGGCGCAGCAGTTTGCGGCGCTGGCTGAACGCTACCAGGACAATTTCGCCCAGACGCTTAACGTCCAGGGCAGGGGGCGCTGGCAGCGGCCGCATGCGCACCACGGCGCTGTTGACGCGCGGCGGCGGCTCAAAGCTCTCTGGCGGCACCAACAGCACGTTTTCCATGGCATAGCGCCATTGCAGCATGACGCTTAAGCGGCTGTAGTCGGACGTCGCCGGGCGCGCCACCATGCGGTCAATCACTTCTTTTTGCAGCATGAAGTGCTGGTCTTCGATCACGCCCACGAAACCGAGCAGGTGGAACAGGATCGGTGTGGAGATGTTGTAGGGAAGGTTGCCAACTACTCTAATTTTCGTAGCGCTCTGGGAAGATGCAATCTGGGAAAAATCCACTTTAAGCACATCCGACTCAATCACGTTCAGGCCAGGACGCGCACGCAAGCGCAGCGCGAGGTCGCGGTCAAGCTCAATCACTGTGAGCGCCCCCAGCCGTTCAACCAGAGGCTGCGTCAGCGCCGCAAGACCGGGGCCTATTTCCACCATGCGCTGCCCCGGCTTGGGTCCGATGGCCTCCACAATGGCATCAATGATGCCGCCATCCGTCAGAAAATGCTGGCCGAACCGCTTGCGGGGAATGTGCTTCACGTGAGGATGTCCAGCCAATTTTTGGCTTCACCGCACTTCGAGATCACCGGACCGCCCCTGGAAAAATTAGCCCCCTCGGGGCTGAGCGCCGCGACCCGCGAAGCGGCGGAGCGTGGGGGGAATGTGCTTCCCGTGCGCATGGTCAGACAATTTTTCGACGGGCCGCCCCTAGAAAAATTAGCCCCCTCGGGGGGCAGCGCAGTACACGCAGTGACAAGCGTGGGGGTCATATCTGTGGCTGCTCACGCATTTCGATGTACGCACGCCCGCGCACGTCGCGCGCCCAGGTGTTGTAGGCCTCGTCCAGCTTTTTGTCGCGCAGCGTGCTGCGGATCACCTCATTTTGATCGCGCTGGCTCAAGGCTGCGGTGCGCCGCTCCATCAACTGGATCAGGTGAACGCCAAAACGCGATATCAGCGGGTCGCTTATCTGGCCCGGCGACAGGGCGTTCACCACCTGTTCAAACTCGGGCACAAACTGGCCGGGGCTGGACCAGCCAAGATCGCCGCCCTGTGCGGCGCTTGCGTCTTGCGAGTTGTCGCGGGCCAGCACGGCAAAATCAGCCTGGCCGGACTCAACCCGGCGCTTGAAATCATTCAATTTGTCCCGGGCGGCAGCCTCGGTCAATTTTGGCGTGGCACGCAGCAAAATATGGCGTGCCCGGGCCTGCGCCACTGTCTGGCCAGCGGTGCGCCTTTCAATCACCTTCAGGACGTGAAATCCCGCACCCGAACGCAACACGGGTGTCAGCGCGCCTGCGGCAATATTTTGGGTGGCCTCAACAAACAGCGCAGGCAGCCGGTCTGCATTGCGCAAGCCAAGCTGGCCGCCGTTGGCCTTGTCGGCAGAGTCTGAGAGGTCACGCGCCAGCACTGCGAACTCTTCGCCCGAGCGGGCCCGCTCCAGCACCGCCTGCGCCTTCGCCTGCAGCACCGCAACCTGTTGCGCCGTGGCAGCGTCAGGCACCGCCACCAAAATCTGGGCAATGTTGATTTCCTGCAGGGCGGGGCTGTTGGCAGCCTGCTGGTCCCGGCGGTACTGCTCGACTTCAAGGTCCGACACGCGCAACTTGGAATCCACCTCACGCTCACGCAACCGGACCAGTGCCAGCTGCTCCCGCAGTTGTTCGCGGAACTGCGCCAGCGCCACCCCTTCGGCTTCCAGCTGGCGGCGCAGCTGAGGCACATCCATGCTGTTCTGCCGGGCCACGTTCTGTTCGGCCTGGTCCACCGCCACATCCTCTATGCGGATGCCGTTCTCGCGCGACAGCTGCAATTGCACCTTGTCGTTGATCATGCGGTCCAGCACCTCCTGCACCAGCTCGGCACGCGGCGGCGGCGTTCTGCGCTGCTGCGCATACTG
>JAYVNK010000428.1:0-3360 GCA_043758475.1 Comamonadaceae bacterium
GTCGGCAATCGCAAGCGTCTGCCCGACGTTTTGCTCCACCAGCAGCACGGCCAGCCCGTCCTTGCGCAGTTGCCCGATCAGCATGAACATTTCCTCCACCAGCAGGGGCGACAGGCCCAGCGACGGTTCATCCAGAATCAGCAGCCGGGGCTCGGCCATCAGGCCCCGGCCGATGGCCAGCATCTGCTGCTCGCCGCCGCTCATGGTGCCCGCAAGCTGCGCAGTGCGCTCGCGCAGGCGCGGGCGCGGGAAGATGCCCAGCACTTTTTCCAGGTTCTGAGCGCGCCGCTCGCGTGCCCTGCCGTACGAGCCCAACGCCAGGTTCTCCAGCACCGTCAAGTTGGGGAAAATCTTGCGTCCCTCAAGCACCTGGATCAGCCCGGCCTTGACGACATCGGTATAGTGCGCACGGCTTAAATCCGCGCCGTCAAAGCGGATGCTGCCAGCCCACGCGCCCTGGATGGCGCAAATGACATTGTTCAACGTCGTCTTGCCTGCGCCGTTGCTGCCGAGCAAGGCGACCGTCTCACCCGGCTGCACCTGCAGATCAACCCCGCGCAGCACCTCAACGTTGCCGTAGCCGCCGCGCAGGCCCTTGATGTCGAGCAGGGCGGTCATGGTGCCGAACCAGACGCGTGGCCTGCAGGCCCGCCCGCTTGCGCAATGCCGGACGGATTGGCACGCCGCAGTTTCGCCGCTGTGCCCTGCCCCAGATAGGCCTCAATCACCCGCTCGTCAGACACCACCTCGGCCGGCGCGCCCAGCGCAATCACCTGCCCCTGCGCCAGCACTCACACCTGCTCGGCCAGGTTCATGACCGCCTGCATCACGTGCTCAATCATGAAAACAGTCACGCCCTCCTGCGCAATGCCGCGCACCACGGGAATCATGTCGCTGATGTCCTGCGGATTCAGGCCGGCCAGCACCTCGTCCAGCAGCAGCAACCGGGGCCGTGTAGCCAGCGCCCGGGCCAGCTCCAGCCTTTTGCTACCCGCTACCGTCAAGTCAGACGCGGGCTTGTCCAACTGGTCGCCCAGGCCCACGCGTTGTGCAACACCTTCGGCCAGCGCCAGTGCTTGAGACCGGTCTTTGACGTGCAGGTGGGCACCCACGGCAATGTTCTCCCGCACCGTCTGCGCCGCAAAAGGCCGCACGATCTGAAAAGTGCGCGTCATGCCCAGCCGCGCATTGACGTGCGGCGCCTGGCCTGTGATGTCCTGGCCATCAAACACAACCGTGCCCGCATCGGGGTTCAAGAAGCCGGACATCAGCGCAAACAGCGTCGTCTTGCCCGCGCCGTTGGGGCCAATCAGCGCGGTCAAACTGCCCGCCGCCACCAGCAGGCTGACGTTGTTCACCGCCGTGAGGCCGCCAAACGCTTTGGTGACGCCGTTGACCGTCAGCAAATGGGTGCTCGATATCCCACCCAAGGGCGCAATCCAGGAATCAGCCGCCGCTTCAATCATGGTTGCCCCTCGGCGCGCCCACACGTCACGCACCGACTGGCCCATGCCCGCAATGCCGCGCGGCAAAAACATCACAATGCCGACCAGCAGCACGCCGTAAATCACCATGTTGATGCCCAGCAACTGGCCAAACAGGTTGCGCGTGATGTCCGCAAGCACATGCAGCACCGCCGCACCCAGAATCGGCCCCCACAGTGTGCCCAGCCCGCCCACGATGGCGGCGACCAGCGCCTCCGCCGACACGCCAGGCCCATACGCAATGGCCGGGTCGATGTACTGGAACACCTGCACATAAAACGCGCCGGCCGAGCCCATCAGCCCGGCAGACAGGGCAATTGCGACCAACTTGATCAGAAACGGATTCACGCCGACCGCCTGCGCCGCCTCTTCGTTGTCCCGCACCGCCTGGAGGTACGCACCAAAGCGCGACCGCTTGAGCCACCAGGTGGCCAGCAGCGCAGTGGTCACCAACGCCAGCACCAAGTACAGATAGCCTTTGCGCGAGCCAAACTGCATGTTGGCAAACGACTCCCGGAGCGGCACCATCAGCCCCGACCCTGCGCCGGTGAACGGCACCGACAGCGCAAGAATGCGAAACACCTCGGCGAAGGCCAAAGTGACCAGCGCAAAGTACGATCCCCTGAGCCCGTAGCGAAACGACAGCGCGCCCACAAAAATTCCCACGGCCGCCGCTGCCACCACTGCGAGCAGCAATGCGCCCCACGGGTTCACGCCAAACTGAACTTGCGCAATCGTCTGCACGTAAGCGCCCGTGCCAAAAAAAAGCGCGTGCCCAAACGAGAACTGCCCGCCAAACCCGCCCAGCACATTCCACGCCTGGGCCAGCAGGGCGGCGTACAGCGCCATCATCACAAAATTCAACGCGACTCCCGAGTCCGTGACAAGTGGCACGCAGGCCACCAACAGCACAAAGGTGGCAATGCCTGCAAGCTCTTTAGTTCCCGTGTTCACGCCTTCGCTCCAAACAGCCCCTGCGGCCGAAACAGCAGCACCGCAATGAAAATCACAAAGATGCCAATCTGGCCCAGAGAATCGCCAAAATACAGCCCGCCCAGCGACTCCACCACGCCCAGCAGCAGGCCGCCGACCAGCGCGCCGGCAAAGCTGCCCATGCCGCCCAGCACCACCACGGTAAAAGCCACCAGCACAAAGCCGCCGCCCACCTGCGGGTTGACGTAATAGGCCGGCAGCAAAAAGCACGCCGCCGCCCCTACGCACGCGAGGCCGATGTTGATCGGCACCGTGGTCAGCGTGTAGGCGGTGTCGATGGTGCGGGTGTCTGATTTGAAGAAAATCAGCGCCGGGTTTTCCATGATGATGGACAGGCCCAGCGTGACCAGCAGAATGTTTTCATCCTTGCCGTGGCTGGCGCGGTTGATCACCAGGCGCTGCAGCGCGTAGCCAAAAACGAACATGCCCGGCACCACCAGCGGCAGCGCCAGATACGGGTCAATGCCGAGCCGGGCTTTCAGAAAATACACCGCGTACAGCGCCACCATCAACGCCGCGCCATGCGCAAAATTGATGATGTGCAGCACGCCGTAAATCAGCGTCAGCCCCAGCGCAATCAGCGCATACACCGCGCCCGTCGTCAGCCCGTTCAGCAGGGACGGGAACAGGATGGACGCGTCATACATCGTGGGAACCGCAAGCTGGTTTCAGGTGAACGGGCTGCATGGCGCAGCAACCGGCCACATGCTCACGCACGCAACGGGAACACCGGGTCGGTCTCCCGGTAATCGCGCGGAATGATCACCTTGATGTCGTTTTTATAGACCTGCGTCATCAGCGGCCGCGCGCCGATGTTCTGCCCATTGACAAACTTGGTGGCGCCGTACGGCATGATGTGGTCGGCAAAGGTGCTTGCGGTCAA
>JAYVNK010000429.1:0-10370 GCA_043758475.1 Comamonadaceae bacterium
CGCGGCATCGCCACGCCAAAGGAAGACATGGACATCATCAACGCCAGGCTGAAAATTGCCGAAGCGTATGTAAAGGAGTTGCGAAAATGAAAACTCGACTTGTTGAAGGCGTTGACGTGCATCTTGGTTCCGGCAATGTCTTTGCCGACCTTGGTCTAGCGGATGCCGAAAAGCTCAAGATCAAGACTGGCTTGGTGATAGAGATCAGGAAAGCCATGCGCAGCCGTGGCCTGACGCAACAAGATGCCGCCAAACGGATGGGCATTACACAACCCAAAGTCTCTGACATGATGCGCGGTGACTTCACGAACCTGTCGGAGCGCAAACTGATGGACTGTCTAACCCGGCTTGGCTACGACATTGAGATTAGCGTGCGGCCTGCAAAGGCGGAAATTGGTCATTTAATGTTGGCTGCGGCATAGGACTCTTATCAAACCCAATCACAACGGACAAACCAGCCGATCTACGAAAACCTTGAGCTACAGCAATGCAAGCAGCAGGCCTTAAAGATTTTCGCTTTCACGGTCTGCGGCACACCACCGCTATAGTCACAATCCGATGGAGAACAACCATGACCGACGGGATATTCGTCCGTGATGGGAATATATTAGTGAGATGCATTCTTGAGAACACAGGGTTTTGAGTCGGAGGAACAACTCGTAAAGGCAATAGAGGCTACTGTGAGGCTTGCGCGCCGCCGGGATTTTCGCGTTGAGCTCGAGGTGGACGCTGGAGTAGGAATCGCTGATGTCGTCCTGACAAAGCGGGCGCCACGCAGTACTGAAGGATTGCACGCGTTGGGCAGTGTTTCGCCGAGGCTCGCTGTTCTTCAATTGAAATCTTGCGCGCGGTCTTGAGGGTTGCCAGACGCGGTTGCGCCTTGGCGCTCACAGCACGGTCCGCCAGTTGATCCAGGATGCGCGCCATCAAATGGTTCGACAAAATGTAGCCCGCTGGCCGGTTGTGATTGAGAACGACAACCGCCTGGTCACCGGCCTGCTCGAACGCGCGCGCCGGGGCTTCGCGCAAATCCGAGATGCCGATGCTGTGGGTGGAAAATAGGGCGTCCTTGGCTTTAATTTTACGTTATTCCGTCGAAATTCAAGGACTTCCCATTCCCTACCACCGCAACACCCTGGGCCCCAGCACTGCCCCAATCGCTGCGCACAGCAGCATGCCCGCGCCGTACCAGACGAACACAAAGGGTGCGGCCATCTCCTGGCAGTGCAGCGCATAGACGACTGTTCCCACCGCTCCGGCCAGCAGCCCGGCGCAGGTCCCAGCCAGCACCAGGCGTGTGGGGGCCAGACCCTTCATGGCCCACAGCAGGCCAGCAAACACGGGTGCTGCCACGATGGCGATGTTGCGCGAACAGGTCTTCCAGGTCTTGCCAAAGATCAGTTCAGGTTGTTCCAGGAGTGTGGCATCCAGCCACACCAGCAGCGCCAGCAATGCCATCCCAATCACCGGCCATACCCAGGCTTTGGCTGCAGCACCCAGGCGCATGCCCGGATGTGACAGCCGTTGCACCAGCAGCACGGTTGGCACCCCCAACGCTGCAGGAAACACCAGCTTGACCCAGAACATGGGCAGCGCTGAGGCGCCGTGCAATTGCGGGTTCAGGCCAAAGGCCAGCAGCATCACCCCCACGGCGCCCAGTGCGCCCGCACTCAAAGCCAGGCGGAAACGCTTGCCCGACACATCGGGGTCAACCGGTGCCACGCCAGCGGCCAGCATCGAAACAAAGTCATCGGTCTTCATGCGCGCACTCCCCGTACTCCCATCAGGGCCGCCAATGCCTTCAGGCCGCGATGCACGCCCACCTTGACGGCAGACTCTGACATGCCCGTGGCGCGCGCCGCCTCGGCCACGCTCAGGCCTTCCAGCTTGGTGTGGACGATGGGCAGACGCTGGTTGTCTGGCAATTGGTCCAGCAGCAGGGCAACATCGCGCCTGGCATCGGTGGCGTCGGTGTCGCTGGCGGCAAACAGTTCCATGTCGTCGTCAATCGGGTCATGCAGGGCCTCGCGCACCGAGCGGCTGCGCAGCAGGTCAATCAGCTTGTAGCGGGCGATGGCGTGCACCCACGCCGTGACGGGCTGGTCGGCCCGGTAGGTGTGGCGCTGGTTATGCACCGCTAGTAGAGTGTCTTGCACAAGGTCCTCAATTTCATCTGGCAGGCTGGCAAGGCGGCGTCGTAAAAACGCACGCACATGCGCGCCCAAATCTTTCAGGAAAACATGGTATGCCTGGGCCTCGCCCGCCAGCCCCTGCAACAGCAGCTGCCGCAGGCGCTGCTCATTGGCGGCCATTGCCGCCATTGCGTTGCCCTCAGCTTGTATTCGTTCCATGTCGCTGAATGGTTACCCCGTGTGAAAAATAAATATCGCCCGGTGAATTGTGCGCTGTAGTTTGTGCGCTGGAGTGTCACCGCTAATTTTGAGTTGCCTGAAAATTTTTGAAAATTATTTATGCATTGCTGTAACCAAACGGCAGGCTGCTCCGTATTAACAAGCAGACCGCGCTGATAGAGCGTAGTGACAGCACAACCAGCCGGCCTAATGTGTTTATCCAACTTTTGTATCTTCAACTTTTTCAAGGAACCTCATCATGACCTCCACCATCGCAAAAACCGCTGTTTCATCCATCGTCCTGGCTTTGGCCGCACTGGGCAGCGCAAGCAGCTTTGCTGAAAACAGCACGGCAATAACCAGCGAAGGCAAATTGCATTTCCCGGTTTTCACCAGCACCATGACACGTGCCCAAGTGCATGCCGATTACCTCAAGGCTGCCATGGCTGGCCTGATCGTTCCGGGCATTGAAGGCACCACGGTGAAGGCGCCCGCCTTTGTCAGCACCCGTTCAGTTGCCGAAGTGCATGCCGAAGCCGTGATGGCCGTAGCCCACCCGGCGCTGAACAGGGGTTCGCTGTAAAGCGTCTGCGTCTCCTGAGTTCCCCCGTGTCTGCTGGCGCGGGGAGCAAAAAAATCCCCGACGTGGCCAAACCGTGCCGGGGGTTTTGTTGTCAATTCAAGCCTGCCCGGTACTCACTGGGCGACACGCCAAACTGCTGCCTCAAGCGTCGGCTGAAATGCGCCACATCGCTGAAGCCCGAGCGGTAGGCCACGGTGCTGACGGGTTCACGGCTGTGGCCCCCGCTGGCCAGCAGGCCGCGCGCAAACTCCAGGCGCGCATCCAAAATGCAGTCGGACAGCGTCGTGCCCTGGCTCTGAAAAACCTCCTGCAGGCGGCGCAATGACACATGCACCTGGCCGACCAGACGGGTCGGGCTTAACTCGGTGTCTTCAAGCTGTCGGCCAATCAACTCGCGGGTTCGCCACACCAGTGCGTGCGCACTGGCGCGGCGCGCGCCATGCGTATCGCCACGGTTTGGCTCATCCAGCGAATCCAGCGCAAGCGCAATCAGCTCCATCGCAGCCGGCGCTGTGCGTTGCGCCATGCTCCCATGCGCCGAGCCCAGCATGCGCAGGAGTTGCGCAGCCAGCGCCAGAATGGTCTGGGCAAATGGGTCTGATGCATTCAATCGCCGCGCCATGTGGTCCAGCCCGCGCGCAACGCTGGCCTCAATCAACTCGCGTGGCAGGTGCAGCACGATCTGGTCAAAGTCGCCTGGCAGGGTCAGGGTGTACGGCCTGGCCGTGTCGTAAAACGCAATGCAACCCGGCGTCAGATCCGCCTCACTGCCGGCCTGGCGCACGATGGTGCGCCCGCGCAGTTGCACGCTTATCAAAATAAAGGGATCACCGTCCTGCGCAGCGCGCTCGCGGGTACGCTCAACGCGCTGCGGCGAGCTGACAACGCGCGCCACATGCAGGCCGCCCAAGGTGCCGACCTCCAGCCGACCATGCATCGGGGCCTGGCGGTCCGGCGAGCATTCCAGCCGGACAAACGCCTCGCAAACCGCATCACGCCGGGCCGACTCGCGCCTGGCCGCGGGCAGGTTGTCAATCGACAGGGCCGTAGGCATGTTTCATCCCAGTACCCAGACACCCAAGCGTGCTTATCCGCTTAACGCCCAAAACCACTAGCGGTAGTGGCTAAAGCCAGATGGAAAACGCTACCTATGGTGTCCTTGGGTGTAAACCGGATAAGCACGCACCCAAGTATCGGAACATGAAAGCGTGCTTTCACCCCCATGCCGGCGTTGCAAAGCCTCGCCATAGCCACAGCGATGTCTGCGTTTTGCGCCCAGGCCTGGGCGCGAAATCACCACTTTCATTTTGTTCCTCTACTTGGGGGTCTGGGTACCAGTGCAGTGTCTCATATATATTGAACCATCTGTTGAATCGACACTCCAAGCCTGACCTTCACAGTATTGGAGTGAAGTCAACATGAATGTTCGCAGAATAGTGTGACATCAGCGGGCGTGTACTTGCGCGCAAAGGGGGTGCCAGGCGCGCAGTAGCGTTTGGCAAGGGGCACCGCGTTGCCAGGCGGTTGCTGGCCCATTGGGCAACCAGCCGGGTGACTTGCGGGCGGCTGTTAGCCGCTGGTGTGCCTGAGGTAGCGCAACATCACACCGGGTTCGCGTTTATTGCGCTGGGGGTAATCAAAGCGCTTGAGCACGCGAGTGATGTGCTCGCAGCGTTCGCAGTCACCGCCTGCGGGGGGTGAAAACGCAACCAGCGCACTGGCGCTGAGAAACTGTTCGATCTGCTCAATCGTGCGCAGCCGGGATTCGTCCCTATTGATCACCATCCTGGGGATGATCAACCCGCGCACCAGTTATGCTCAGCTTTGCCATTTCAGGCTAATTTCAGCTTGGAAATACGGGCTCTGTTCAGGCTCATACCTCGTTGGACAAGGCTGCCAGTTGCATGCGACAAAAAATGAAGGTAACGTAGAGGAACCATGAACGCAATTTTCACGCAGCCAAATTCGCCCGGTGCACCGAGTATCAAAGGTCTGATTGAGGCCATCGCAATTAACTTGTCAGACGACTCACCCGGCAAAATCATGACGTCGTTGCACTGGGAGGCTATGGCGCCTTTTCTGGTGCCATTTTCGCTGGGGCAAAGCCAAATGCTCATAGCCCAGGGCTCGCTTGACCAGACGCTTTATTTTCTGGAGTCTGGCAGCCTGAGCGTTCACTATGAAGATGAGTCCGGACGCGTGCATCTTGCGATACTCAACGCAGGCTCGGTCGTCGGCGAGGGCGGGTTTTTTGCCCACATGCCACGCAATGCGACGGTTCAGGCCGTGGGGGACTGCAAGCTCTGGAACCTCACACACAGCCGGTTTGCGGAGCTGTCGCAAAAGCTGCCCCGCGTAGCCCTTGCGCTGTCCATGACGCTAGGCGCTATTGTCTCGCGGCGCATGATGGACCGGCGCAAACGAATTGCAGTCACCTGACGCCCAGGAATCAAATGTCCCTGTTCAGCTGGTTTACCAAAAAAGCAACGTCCAACGCTGACAGCCCGGCGCACAGTTCTGGGCCGCCCAACTCTGGTCTTGATCCGGACTTGTCCACGATGCCCCTGATGTCGTCCGCCCGTCCACCGGCCAGGGCAGCAGCGCCGCCAGTTGACGCGTCAGGCAGCCGCAAGACCGAACGCATTGAGCGCCGCGAACAGCTCTACAGCGTGGTGCGTGATGCCATGACCCGGGCCGGCATACTTTCTGCCAGCTACAAGTTCAAAGTGCTGTCGCTGGACCCGCGCGGGCGGCAATATTTGATCATGATGGATCTCTCAAACCAGTCGGCCGGTGACACCGATCGGTTGGCGGAGATCGAGTCCCTGATCGCCCAAAGCGCCAAATCGCGACACGAAATACTGGTGACCGCCGTTTATTGGCGGGTCAATGCAAACGTTACGGCGGGCTTGTCTTCGGTCCGCTCGAACGCCTTCGGCACCCCTTCGCGCCCGGCACCCCTGGCGGCGCGCCAGCCGGCTGCTGGGCCGGTGGCTGCGCAACCGTCCCGCTATGAGCCGCTTCAAGCAGACGAGGTCATCGCCTTCAAGAACGCACTGGCCACAGCAGCGCCTGCAACGGTTTTGGTCGCCTCAGGAGAAATAGTGAGATCAGGACGGCGAAATCCTGCGCTTCAGCCAGATTTCGAGAATACCGAGCTGATAGACCCCGAAGAGAGAGCCTCGCCGCTGAGCGGCACCCAATACGGCGACTTGCATTGATTGAATCAACCCGCTTGTAGCGGGACGTGCGGCGATCTACCCGGCTGCCAATGCTCTGAAAAATCAACCAGCGTGAACAGCGCCAGACCGCTTTTGCGGAGTTTTTCCGAACCACCGAGTTCGGGCAAATCAACAATCGCGGCACCTTCCATCACCTGTGCGCCCAGCTTTTCCAGCAGTTTTTTGCCCGCCATCATGGTGCCGCCAGTCGCAATCAGGTCATCAATCAGGAGCACCCGCTGACCCGGCTTGACGGCATAGTGTGCAGCTCCACCGTGGCGCTGCCGTACTCCAGCTCGTAAGTCTCCTCCACGGTGGTGAAGGGCAGCTTGCCCTTTTTGCGGATCGGCACAAAGCCGACGTTGAGCTCGTACGCCACCACCGCGCCCAGAATGAACCCGCGCGCGTCCAGCCCGGCCACCACATCGGGACGCTTGGCCGGGTCCATGTAGCGGTGCACAAACGCGTCAATCAGCACCCGGAACACCTTGGCGTCCTGCAGCAGGGGCGTGATGTCGCGAAACTGCACGCCCGGGGTAGGCCAGTCTGGCACGGTGCGGATGTTGTCACGCAGGTATTGGTTGACGGAGATGTTTTTCATGGTGGGCCTGTTGACGCTGAAGGAGACTGGCTAGGGGCGCTTGGGGGCTTATGGCGGAGGATGGCCCAGGCTTCAGGCGCCCTTGAGAAGCTTTTGCTCGGCCACGGCAAGCGCCTCCGCCTTGCCTGACAGCACCAGTGTATCGCCGCCCTCAAAAAGCAGCTCGTCTGCCGGAGGAATGGTTTTTCCGCTGCTGCGGCGCAGGCTGACGATGCGCACCCCCAGCGCGTGCAGCGCCAGATAACCCAGCGGCTTGCCGACCGAACGTGCGCCCAGCGGCAGCGTCAGGGTCGCCAGGCGCTCCTGATGCAGCTCATCCACCGAATCATCGTCTGCCCCGTGAAAGTACCCGCGCAGCAGGTTGTAGCGCGCATCGCGCTGGTCCTGCACGACCCGAATCACGCGGCGCATGGGCACACCGACCAGTGCCAGCGCGTGGCTGGCCAGCATCAGGCTGCCTTCAATCGCTTCAGGCACCACCTCGGTGGCACCAGCGGCCTGCAGCTTTTCAAGGTCATGGTCGTCCACCGTGCGCACAATCACCGGCACGTGGGGCGCGTGGGCGCGCGTGTTGGCCAGCACCTTGAGGGCACTGGCGGTGTCCAGATACGTCACCACCACGGCGCTGGCCCGTGCCAGGCCGGCGGCCATCAGCGCCTGCAGGCGAACGGCGTCGCCAAACACCACGGAGTCGCCTGCAGCGGCGGCCTGGCGCACCCGGTCAGGGTCCAGGTCAAGCGCCATGTACTGAATGCCTTCGCGCTCCAGCATCTGGCCCAGGTTCTGGCCGCAGCGGCCATAGCCACAAATAATGACGTGTTTGTTGGCATTGATGGACTTGCGCGCAATGGTGGTCATTTGCAGCGACTGCTGCAGCCACTCACTGGCTACCAGCTTCATCACAATGCGATTGCTTTGCAGGATGATGAAGGGCGTGGCCAGCATTGACAGCACCATGCTGGCCAGAATCGGGTTCAAAAGGGCTGGCGGCACCAGGTTGCTTTCATTGCTCAGGGTAAGCAGCACAAAGCCAAATTCCCCAGCCTGCGCCAGATACAGGCCGGTGCGCAGCGACACGCCGGTGGTGGCCCCCAGCGCCCGCGCCAGGCTGGTGACCAGCACCAGCTTGAAGACCACCGGAACCGTCGCCAGCAACAACACCACCGACCAGCGCTCCAGCACAATGTGCCAGTCCAGCATCATGCCGATGCTGATGAAAAACAGGCCCAGCAAAACATCGTGAAATGGCCGGATGTCGGTTTCCACCTGGTGCTTGAATTCAGTCTCTGAAATCAGCATGCCGGCAATAAAAGCGCCCAGCGCCAGGCTCAGGCCCGCCAATTCAGTGAGCCAAGCGAGCGCCAGTGTGACCAGCAGCAAATTAAGCACAAAAAGCTCTTCGCTCTTGCGCCGTGCCACGATGGTGAGCCACCAGCGCATGACGCGTTGCCCGCCGGTGAGCAGCAGGCCCACCAGCACAGCCGCCTTGGCTGCAGCAATAGCCAGCGACATGAAAAGCTGGTCGGCGGGTGAACTCAGTGCCGGGATCAACACCAGCAGGGGCACCACGGCCAGATCCTGAAACAGCAGCACGCCCATCACGCGTTTGCCGTGCTCGGAGTCCAGCTCCAGCCGCTCGGCCAGCAGCTTGACCACAATCGCGGTGCTGCTCATGGCGATGACACCAGACAGTGCCAGCGCCGTTTGCCATTCCATTTTCCAGAGAGTAGGGGCGATGCTGGCCAAAAAGAGCGAGCCCAGCGTGACCAGCACAATCGTCAGTACCACCTGCAGCAAACCCAGGCCGAACACATGGCGGCGCATGGAGCGCAATTTGGGCAGGTTGAATTCCAGTCCGATGACGAACATCAGAAAAACCACGCCAAACTCGCCCAGATGGCGCACGTCATCGGCATTTTTGGACAGGGCCAGCGCATGCGGGCCAATCACCACGCCCACGGCCAGATAGCCCAGCATGGGCGGCAATTTGAGCGAGCGGCAAGCCACCACCCCCAGCACAGCGGCCAGCAAGTAAAGCAGGGTTAGTTCTAGCGCACTCATGCTTTGATGGTATCTGATGCACTATCGCAAGGACGGGTGTCTGAGGTGTCTCTATAGAATGCGGTATGAGTTTTGACGCAGTCCCCTTTGACGCCGAGCAGGCCCAGACCCTGGCCCGAAAAACGTTTGAGATCGAAGCTGCGGCCGTGCTGGGCCTGGCAGGTCGGGTGGGCCCGGAATTCGCGCGTGCGGTACACATTCTGTTGACCTGCCGTGGCCGCGTGGTGGTCATGGGCATGGGAAAGAGCGGCCACATTGGCCGCAAGGTGGCTGCGACCCTGGCGTCGACTGGTACCCCCGCCATGTTTGTTCACCCGGCAGAAGCCAGCCACGGTGACCTCGGCATGATCAAGGCGGTAGACGTGGTGCTGGCTATTTCCAACAGTGGCGAGAGCGAAGAGCTCACCGCCATTTTGCCCGTGCTGAGCCGACAGGGCGTGCCGCTGGTAGCCATCACCGGCGGGGTGCAGTCTACGCTGGCCAGATACGCGCGCGTCACCCTGGACAGCAGCGTGGCGCAGGAGGCCTGTCCCCTGAATCTGGCACCTACCGCCAGCACCACTGCGCAACTCGCGCTGGGTGACGCGCTGGCGGTGGCGCTGCTTGATGCACGTGGTTTCAAAGAAGAGGACTTTGCCCGCTCGCACCCTGGGGGCACGCTGGGACGCAAACTGCTGACGCATGTCAGCGACGTGATGCGCAGTGGCGATGCCATTCCGCAGGTGGGGCCTGATGCCAGTTTTAGTGAACTGATGCGCGAGATGAGTGCCAAAGGGCTGGGCGCTTCGGCCGTGGTCGATGCTGGTCAGCACGTGCTGGGCATATTTACCGATGGCGACTTGCGCCGCCTGATTGAAAAGGGTGTGGACCTGCGCAGCAGCAAGGCCGGTGACGTTATGCACGCACAACCGCGCACCGTGCGTGCCGACTCCTTGGCCGTGGAGGCAGTGGCCCTGATGGAGCAGTACCGCATCACCAGTGTGTTGGTGGTGGATGGCAATGAGCGGCTCTGCGGCGCGTTGAATACCAACGACTTGATGCGGGCAAAAGTAATCTAAAAAATATGACTCCCACGCTTTTCACTTCGTGTAATACGCTGGACGTACCAGCGCCAGACGCGCGGGTTCTTCGTGCCGTCCAGACGCGCGCAGGCGAGCCTGGAGCCGCGGCGCTCAGCCCCGGGGGGGCAGAGCTTGCCAGGGGCGGCCCGTCGCTGCGCTCGCCCGCCATTAATTTCGCCCCTGAACTTCTTTTGAAGGCTCAAGGCGTACGTGTTGCGTTTTTTGACATCGACGGGGTGCTCACCGATGGTGGCCTGTACATGTCCGAGCATGGCGAGACCCTCAAACGCTTCAACACGCTGGATGGTCACGGCTTGAAGCTGCTTCAAAAAGCGGGCATTACACCCGCCGTGATCACTGGCCGCGACAGCCCTGCGTTGCGGGCGCGGCTTCAGGCGCTGGGTATTGTCCATGCGCACTTCGGGACTGAAGACAAACGCCCCGCCGCTGAAACCACGCTGCAGGCCTTGGGTCTGGACTGGTCGCAGGCCG
>JAYVNK010000430.1:0-10367 GCA_043758475.1 Comamonadaceae bacterium
GCTACTTGTAGACCGCAGCAATGACGGTGCAATGGACTCGCCCCGTTTGCACGGACACATTTAAGCTTCTTGGGCTAGGCTGATTTGGTTGCCTGAACCCGGGTTGATTATGAACGGCGCAGGCTTAACCACGGCGCCTGCCTGTGGACTGGGCGACGGGCTCTCATTCAAGCCCTGAGGCGTTTTGTCTACAGGTGCTGGCTCAAAAACCAGTAAGCCGCCCTGACTCGTTGTTGGATCGGCAGGGTGGCTCACAAGACTCACTTTTCGACCTGTTGCGATTGTTTGTCATTTATTGACAAATGCCTATATATTGCAACATACTCAGAAAATGAAGCCGCATTTCAATTCCACCCACGAGCAAGCCGTTCTCGCACTGGGCTGGCAGCGCTCGCTGCTGCGCGCACGAGACCTCGCGGAACATCAGCTGCCCACGGTCGTGCTCAGTCGCCTGGTCACCGCAGGCAAGCTCGAAAGAGTAGCCCGCGGCGTCTACAGCGTGCCAGGCAGGCGCTTAAGCGAGCACCGCTCACTGGCAGAGGTGGCAGTGCGAGTGCCGCGCGGAGTGATCTGTCTGCTCTCTGCGCTGCGCGTCCACGGCATCGGTACGCAAGCGCCATTTGAAGTTTGGCTGGCGATTCCTCATCGCACGCCGGTTCCCCGGCTCGATCAACCGGCTATCCATGCTATTCGCATGTCTGGCCCTGCACTGACCGAGGGCATTGACCAGATTCTGGTTGACGGCGTGGAGGTGTCTGTCTTCAACGCCGCCAAGACCGTGGCCGACTGCTTCAAGTACCGCAACAAAATAGGTCTGGACGTGGCGCTTGAAGCACTGCGTGACGGATGGACCCAACGCAAACTGACAATGGATGCGCTGTGGCACTACGCCACCATTGATCGCGTAGCCAACGTGATGCGCCCTTACCTTGAAAGTGTAACGGCATGAGCGCTGCGCCGGGCCGCCCCAAGCAAGCTCGCACCGCAGTGCGAAGCACGAAGGTTACCCAGTGAGCCGCAATCTGGCGGCCTCGATCCGCGCCCGTCTTAAGCAGCGTGCAGACGCCGCAAAACAGGATTTCAACCTGACGCTCACGCACTACGGTCTGGAACGGCTGCTGTACCGGCTGTCCATCTCTACCCACGCCCCCAACTTCCTGCTCAAGGGCGCGCTGCTGTTTTCGCTCTGGTACGACCTGCCGCACCGACCGACACGCGACGCCGACTTGCTGGGCTTCGGCCCCGATGACATCGACTCTGCTGTGGCGACCTTCCGCGAAATCTGCCAGATCGCGGTGGAAGACGGGATTGACTTCGATCCCGCCTCGGTCAAAGGAGCTGTCATCCGCAAGGACGCTGGCTACGGTGGCGTGCGGATTGACCTGACGGCCAAGCTCGACGGCGCGCGCATCGCGCTGCAGGTGGACATCGGCTTCGGCGATGCTGTAACGCCAGCCCCGGAAGCGATCAGCTATCCGGTGCTACTGGACGACCTGCCCGCCCCGCAATTGCGCGCCTATCCCAAGTACACGGTAGTGGCGGAGAAGTTTCATGCCATATGCCTGTTGGGAATGACGAACACCCGGATGAAGGACTACTTCGACCTGTGGGTGCTTTTAGGCGAAAACACGCTTGATCAAGCAGAACTGCGCCGTGCTATCGAAGCCACGTTCAACCGCCGAAAGATGCCCATGCCTACCTCTCTGCCCGCAGGCCTGAGCAATGCTTTCGTGGCAGACGCCATAAAGCAGACGCAGTGGAATGCCTTCCTGAAAAAGAACCGACTCGACGCCATTGCGCTGGCCGACGTGGTGACACGGCTGCGCCGCCTTGATCTGGAGATCGTTAAGTTGTCCCATGGTGTACCCAAAACAGACTGATGAAAAACAGCAGTCTGGGGTACACGGTTGGGTACACGCAAGAACGGGACGGTGTGGAATCAAACGATACCGCCCGAGCCGCCTTTTCAAGGTAAGTCCTTGGTTTACAAAGACTCTGGGCTAACCTGGGATCGTTTGAGAAAAAGAAGTGGTGGCCTGGGGCGGAATCGAACCACCGACACAAGGATTTTCAATCCTCTGCTCTACCGACTGAGCTACCGGGCCTGAGCGCCAAATTATACCAGCACGGGCCTGCCCCTCAGGCTTGTTGGTACCTTGCAGTTTGGCTTGGCGTGTCCTTGCCACGGGCCTGCCACCGCCCGCGAAACCCTGTCACGCCGCGCTGCGTTTGCCTCGCGTCAAGTCAACGCCCAGCTGCTTGAGTTTGCGGTAAAGGTGGGTGCGCTCGAGCCCGGTTTTCTCGGCCACGCGCGTCATGGAGCCGTTTTCTTTGGCCAGGTGGTATTCGAAATAGGCTTTCTCGAATTCGTCGCGCGATTCACGCAAAGGCTTGTCGAGCATGAAGCTCTGGCGCGGTTGCAGGCCGTTGTCTACCGCCGCAGGGGCGATCTGGTCGATGGACGCAACGGCATCGACCACTTGCACGGTTGACTGGACGACGATCACCGGTACTGGCAGCTTGCGCACATTGCCACGCGCCAGGCCCTGCTCCACCGCCTTGAGCAGCTTTTGCAGCGTGATGGGCTTTTCAAGAAAGGCGAGTGCGCCGATTTTGGTGGCTTCTACGGCAGTGTCAATGGTGGCATGCCCGCTCATCATGATGACGGGCATCGTCAGCATCCCGGCCGATGACCATTCCTTGAGGAGCGTCACACCATCGGTGTCAGGCATCCAGATATCGAGCAAAACCAGGTCTGGGCGTTCACGCAGGCGGGAGGCGCGAGCCTGCGCTGCGTTTTCGGCGACCTCGACGCTATGGCCTTCGTCATTGAGGATTTCCCACAGGAGATCACGAATGCCCAGTTCGTCATCCACCACCAGTATGTTTGCCATGATTTAAACGCAGTACCTCAAGAATATCGCGATGTCGCACTCACGCTGGCCCATTGCCCGCTATGGCGAATGATAACGACACTTGCGCGCCCAGCACCTGGCCTGCCACCACGCGGTTGGCAATGTCGACGCGGGTGCCGTGCTCGTCCGCAATTTTCTTGACCACCGCCAGACCCAGGCCCGTGCCCTTGGCCTTGGTGGTGACATAGGGCTCGAATACGCGCGCGAGGATGTTGTCTGGAAAACCCGTGCCATGGTCGAGCACACTCAAGCGCACACGCCGGGCCTTCTCAACCCACTGCGTCTTGAGGATGACGCAGCTCTCGGGGCCGGTGTTTCCCGCCGTCTGTGTGGCGTCCTGCGCGTTTTGCAACAGGTTGTGCACCACCTGGCGCAGTTGCTGTGCATCACCCAGGATTTTCGGGCTGCGCGCATCCAGCGCCATCGTCACCGGCACCAGGGCGCTTTGTTTGCCACCTTCGGCGCGGGCTTCGCCTTCGCTTTCGCGTTCGCCCTCGTATTCGATTTTGTAGAGCTGCGATACCTCGGTGACGAGCGCGTTCAGGTCCAGAGGTTTCAGCTCGGCGGCCGGCAGGCGCGCGTAGTCCCGAAACTCGTTGACCAGGCGTTTCATGGCATCTACCTGGTCAACAATAGTCTTGACCGATTTGGTCAAAATGGCCTGCTCCACCGGCGCCACTTTGCCTGAGAGTTTCATCTCCAGCCGTTCGGCTGAAAGCTGGATGGGCGTCAGCGGGTTCTTGATTTCATGTGCCAGCCGGCGTGCCACCTCACCCCACGCCTGCGCCCGCTGGGCTGATACGATTTCAGAAATGTCATCAAAAACCAAAAGCCTTGCAGCCCCCGGTAAATCTGCACCTCTAGCTACTATAGTAATAGCATTGAAAGACGGATGCCCGGCCAGCCCGGTATCGGATTTGCCAAGTTCAAAAGACTGTTGCCAATGGTCCAGTCCATGCGCGCTGCGCTCGCCCAAAAACAGGTTGAACTGGGCCTGCACGCTGGCCGAAAAATCCTCCAGGCCTTCAACTTCAGACAGCTTGCGGCCAGCAAAAGCCGCCAGCGGCGCGCGCAGGATGCGGGTGGCACCAGGGTTTGAGGAAATTATCACGCCTTCTGTATCCAGCACCATCACGCCAGCGGTCAGATTGTCCAGAATGGTCTGGAGGTTGGCGCGCGCCGCACTCACGTCCGACATGCTCGTCTGTACAGCCTGGCGCGCGTCAGACAGCTGCTGCGTCATGTCGGCAAAGGCCCGCGTCAGGCCACCCAGCTCGTCCTTGCCCAGCAGCGCCGCCTTGGGCGTCAGGTCCCCCGCCGCGACCTGACTGACGCCGTCAGCCAGCAGCAACAGCGGGCGCACGATCTGGTTGCCCAGCACCACGGCCAGCAGCACGGCGCCAAACACCGCCAGAAACAGGCTCAGCGTCAGCGTGCCGATGTACATGCGCTTGAGGCCGTCGCGTGCCAGGGCGCGCTCCTGGTATTCGCGGTTGGCCTCAGTCACGGCCAATGCATTGGCCACCAAGGTAGACGGCAGCGCCTGCGTCACCATCAGGTAACGCACCTCGCCCTGCAATTCAAACCGGGGGCTCGATACCGGCACCAGCGCCTTGATGCGGGCATTGTTCACCGTGCCCGGTGTGGCTTCCTCCAGGCCTTCAACCCAAGTGACATATTTCTGGGCCCGCGCAGTTCGAAATTGCTGCGTCGTCGGGCGGTCGGGATTGAGCTGGAAGCGGGACTGGCCGGCACCACCGATCAGTTGCCCTGATGCGGCCCACAGAACCACATCGGTTGCGCCAAGCTGGTCTCGGACGCGCTCCAGCGGCAGGCCAGCCGTAGCATCTGGCGTGTCGGCAAGCTGCCCGGCAGACGAACGGGCCTTGGCGGCCAGGTCGCTGGCCAGGGTCTCCAGCGTTACCCGGCCCAAGTTAAGGCCAGCGTCCAGAGCCCCTTCTACCTTGACATCAAACCAGCTCTCAATTGACCGCGAGACAAACTGGTAGGACACCACATAAATCAGCATGCCAGGCGCAAAGCCAGCCAGCGCAAATATCGCCGCCAGCTTGACCAGCAGCCGACTGCCGAAGCGGCCCCGGCGCAAGCGGCTTGCCAGCCTGTAGGCAATCCACCCAATCGCGGCCAGCAACAGGGCTGCAACCACCACGTTCAGCGTGAACAGGCGCGCGTAATTGCGCTCGTACATGTCCCGATTGTTGGTGGCCTGCGTCAACAGGAACATCAGCACCAGCCCGATGGCGGCAACGGCTGATGTGCCCACGCCCACGGTCCAGCGCAAGGCACGGGAACTGTGCAGCGAGAAAAGCCCTGGCTTGTTCGCTCCTGGTTCAGATGGGCTCATTTGGCGCTCTCCATCGCCAGGCGTTGGGACGTCGACGCAGAAATATTCCAATCTGCCTGCCCCAGCACGCCGATCTGGAAGGGCCGGGGCAACTGCGCCAGATCAAGCCGGAAGCTGTAAACCACGCTGTGCCGCTGCTCCGGGTCAATCTCGGAGGCGTCGGCAATCTTCCAGCGCGACACCCGTCGCAATGCCGCCAGAGCCTCTGGCAACGAATCAAAACTCTGGTTCAACGCCACGCCCAGGCTGTTGGCGGTGATGACCCCGGACGCCACGTTGAGGCGCCAGCGGCGCGTCAGGGGCTGGTAGGCCAGCCGCAGGTGCCGCTCGGCCGAGAGCAGCCTCTTGTCGTACCAGTACCAGCGGTCGCGGTAGACCTCGACCTCGGCCACGAAAAACAGGGGGACGCCTTTAAGCAGCGCATCTTCGACCGCCGTGGGCAAATCAAACCGCACAGAGACCGACAGAAAGACCCCCTCCGAAGTGCGCTCGATTTGAAGCTGGGACACCTCGGCACCGGTTGACTCGGCCTGCGCGACGTGTGGCGCACCCACGCACAGGCAGGCGCAGGCAATCAGCACGGCAAATTCAAGCCGCGCCCTTTTCCAGCAATGCGAGATAAAAGCCGTCATGGTCACCTGATGGATTGTCCGGGACGGGGTTGGTGTTTGCCCTGAAATGGGGTTTTAAATGGCCAGGGGACGCCAGCAAAGCAGCATTGGTGTGGCGTGCAAGAAACGTTTGTATCTGATCTGCCCCTTCTGCGCGGAACACAGAGCAAGTGCAAAAAAGCAGCCGTCCGCCGGGTTTGACAAGTTCCCACAAGGTATTGAGCAAGTTGGCCTGAATGCTGGCGAGGCGGGCAATGTCGCTTTCCCGGCGCAACCAGCGTACATCTGGGTGGCGCCGAACGATGCCCGAAGCGGTGCACGGCGCATCCAGCAGCACCGCGTCAAACAGTTCACCATCCCACCAGGTTTTAGGTTGCGACGCGTCGCCGACCAACACGCGCGCACTCAAGCCCAGGCGCAGCAGGGTCTGGTGAATCCGCTCGCAGCGGGTGGCATCAATGTCCAGCGCGGTCACCTGGTAATTGGCAAGTTCAAGCAGATGCGCCGTCTTGCCGCCGGGTGCCGCACAGGCATCCAGCACATTGAGCGTGCGCGTTGTGTCCATCCCCTCTAGCAGCAGAGGCGCGGCCAGCTGGGCGGCGGCATCCTGCACGGACACCATACCGTCAGCAAACCCAGGGATTTCATGAACAGGCCGGGCAACGTCCAGAGTGATACCTGAGTTGCCGACCGGGCAGCCGGGGCCGTCCGAAAGGTGGGCCTCAATGCCCGCTGAATGCAAATCGGCCCTGTATTGGACGCGTGTAGACTTCCTGACGTTGACGCGCAGGGTCATGGGGGCATGCCTGTTATTGGCCTCAAGAATCTCTTGCCAGTTTGCCGGGTAGTCGATTTTCAACCGGGCGATCCACCACGCAGGATGGTTCCAGCGGGCCACCGGGTCCCGGTCGGTGGCTGCGACCAGCGCGTTGCGCTCGCGCAGAAAGCGGCGAAGGCAGGCGTTGATAAAGCTGGCTTGGGCTTGGGTGGCGGGCGAACGTTTGGCCGCTTCCACCGCCTGGTTGACCAGGGTGAACACTTCATACGGGGCGTCTTCGTCGCGCCAGGCCAGCGCCAGGGCCGTGCAGAGCAACGCATCGGCCATGGCGGGCGGCGCACGGTCAACCAGACGCTTGCTCAACGCCTGGGCCCGCCCGAGCGACCGCAGCACGTGAAAAGCCAGCGCCTGCACGCCAGGCTTCAATGCCGGGCCAATTTTGTCCAGCGCGACCGTGGTGGACGTGCCGGACCGCACAGCAAGCAGGATTGCTGCAACCGCCTGCAACTGCTGCCACAAAGGCAGGTTGCTGCGGACGTTGGCAATGTCGCCACCAGAGTGGGGGGCACCAGTGTTTTTCATCAGACGGACGTGCCGAGCGGAGGTTTTGCCATGGATGCGTTGGAATGGCGCCAATGACAATAAAAAATGCCCCAAACCCCCGTAAAGAGTGCATGGGGCGCTTATCTTTAAATAGCAACCACTCGCCAGGCGATTCAAGGCTATTCGCTGGCGGCTCCTGCGGCGACTTGCGTCGCTTCAGAATTGCCAGCCTCACCCGCCAGCTCGGCGGCCTCGGCATCCGCAATCGCACGGCGCTCAGCATCGTCCATGTTCTCACGGATTTTGCGTGCATCGTGGTACGCCATGCCGGTGCCTGCAGGAATCAGGCGGCCCACAATCACGTTTTCCTTCAAGCCCCGCAGCTCGTCGCGCTTGCCCATGATGGCAGCTTCGGTCAGCACGCGCGTTGTTTCCTGGAAGGACGCAGCGCTTATGAAGCTGTCCGTGGACAACGATGCTTTGGTAATGCCCAGCAACAGGTTGGTGAACACGGCGGGAATCTTGCCATCGGCGCGCAGGGAGTCGTTGGTGTTGAGCATCTCCGAGCGCTCGACCTGCTCACCGTTGATGTAATTGGAATCGCCTGCATTCTCAACCACCACACGACGCAGCATCTGGCGAACAATCACTTCAATATGCTTGTCGTTGATTTTCACGCCCTGCAGACGGTAAACGTCCTGCACTTCGTCAACGATGTAGCGGGCCAGCTCTTCGGAGCCCAGCAGGCGCAGGATGTCCTGCGGATCCGCCGGGCCGTCCACCACGCTCTCGCCCTTGTTGACCACTTGGCCTTCGTGCACCAGGATGTTCTTCTCTTTGGGCACAAGCTCTTCGTGCACGTTACCTTCCGGGTCGGTAATTTGCATGCGGATCTTGCCTTTGGTCTCTTTGCCAAACGACACGGTTCCGGTCATCTCCGCCAGCACACCCTTGTCTTTGGGCGAGCGGGCTTCAAACAGCTCGGCCACGCGCGGCAAACCGCCGGTGATGTCACGGGTTTTCTGGCCTTCCACCGGAATGCGCGCCAGCACTTCGCCGGGGCCCACATCCTGGCCGTCACGCACTTGAACCAGCGAGCCAATCGGGAAGCCAATCGTCACCGAGTGGTCGGTGCCCGGGATTTTGACCTCGTTGCCCGACGCATCAATCAGCTTGACTTGCGGACGAATCACCTTGGCAGAGCCGCGGCGTTTCGGGTCAATCACCACCAGGGTGGACAGACCCGTCACGTCGTCAACCTGCTTGGCAACCGTCAAGCCTTCTTCAACGTTCTCGAAATGGGCTTTGCCGGCGAACTCGGTGATGATGGGGCGCGTCAACGGATCCCAGTTGGCGAGAATCGCGCCGGCCTTGACCACCTGGTCAGCCTTGACCGTCAGGATCGCGCCATACGGCACTTTATGGCGCTCACGCTCGCGGCCATGCTCGTCATGAATGACGATCTCGCCCGAGCGGGCAATCACCACCAGCTCTTTTTTGCTGTTGGTAACGTACCGCATGGTGGCGTTAAAGCCAATGCTGCCGTTGGATTTGGCTTCACGCTGGAAGCCACCGCCGCACGCGACGCCGCGCCACCGATGTGGAAAGTGCGCATCGTCAGCTGCGTGCCGGGCTCGCCGATGGATTGCGCTGCAATCACGCCGACGGCTTCACCACCATTCACGAGGCCACCACGGCCCAGATCACGGCCGTAGCACTTGGCGCAGATGCCAAAGCGGGTTTCGCAGGTCAGGGCGGTGCGGACCTTGACTTCGTCAACGCCTTGCACTTCAAGCTCGTCAATCAGGTCTTCGTCCAGCATCGTGCCAGCGGTGGCCAGCACAGCACGGCTCTCGGGATGGAGAACATCATCAGCAGCAGTACGGCCCAGCACGCGGTCACGCAAAGACTCAATGACTTCCCCGCCCTCAACAATGGCGCGCATCAGGTAGCCGTGGTGGGTACCGCAATCCTGCTCGGTCACTACCAGGTCTTGCGTCACATCGACCAGACGACGGGTCAGGTAGCCAGAGTTGGCCGTCTTCAACGCCGTGTCGGCCAGGCCTTTTCGGGCACCGTGGGTGGAGATGAAATACTCCAGCACGTTCAGGCCTTCGCGGAAGTTGGCGGTGATGGGCGTCTCGATGATCGAGCCGTCCGGCTTGGCCATCAAACCGCGCATGCCCGCCACCTGGCGAATCTGCGCTGCTGAGCCACGCGCACCAGAGTCCGCCATCATGTAGATGGAGTTGAAAGATTCCTGCTGCACCTGTTTGCCATGGCGGTCCGTGACCATTTCCTTGGACAGGCCAGCCATCATGACCTTGGACACTTCGTCGCCCGACTTGCCCCAGATGTCCACCACCTTGTTGTAGCGTTCCCCAGCGGTTACCAAGCCTGAGACATATTGCTGCTCGATTTCTTTGACTTCCTTCTGCGCGCGCGCAATGATGCCGTGTTTTTCTTCGGGCACCAGCATGTCGTCAATGCAGATCGAAATGCCGGCCTTGGTTGCCAGGCGGAAACCCGCTTGCAGCAACTTGTCGGCAAACACCACGGTCTCTTTCAATCCGCACTTGCGGAAAGACACGTTGATCAGCTTGGAGATTTCCTTTTTCTTCAACGCCTTGTTCAGGTTGGAGAATGGCAGGCCCGTGGGCAGGATCTCAGACAGCAGCGCACGGCCTGCAGTGGTTTCCCACAGCTTGGTCGATGGCACGAATTCACCCGTGTCTTTGTCCTTGGTGTACTCCGTCAAACGCACGTTGATGCGGGAATTGAGTTCCACCTCGTTGGCATCAAAAGCGCGCTGCACTTCGCCAGTGTCAGAGAAAATCAGGCCTTCACCTTTGCCGTTGATGCGGTCGCGCGTGGTGTAGTACAGGCCCAGCACCACGTCCTGGGAAGGAACGATGGACGGCTCGCCATTGGACGGGAACAGCACATTGTTGGACGCCAACATCAATGTGCGGCATTCCATCTGCGCCTCAACCGACAGCGGCACGTGAACAGCCATCTGGTCACCGTCAAAGTCAGCATTGAAGGCCGCGCAAACCAGCGGATGCACCTGGATGGCCTTGCCTTCGATCAGGATGGGCTCGAACGCCTGAATGCCCAAACGGTGCAGCGTAGGTGCACGGTTAAGCATCACAGGA
>JAYVNK010000431.1:0-3344 GCA_043758475.1 Comamonadaceae bacterium
GGTCATGCTGCTGTAGTCAAACCCCGTGGTGCCAGAGACAAACACCCAGTCTCCCGCCACCACAGCGCGTGAATAGCCAATTTGCTGCTCAAACGTGGAGCCTGAGCTGATGAGTTGCCTGTTCATGGGAATGTCACTCCGTAAACTGATGCTGTTGAATGCGCGCCAGCACGTCCGGCGCTGTTCCTTTACCCCTGCCGCGTCCCCAACACCGCTGCGCCAATAATCATGGCTGCCGCCAGCGCAATGCTCCACGTCAACGTGCGGCCTGTCACTAGGATGAGCATCACGGTGGATGCCAGCGGCGTGAGGTAGCTCAGCAGGCCAATGTGCCGGGCATCGCCCACCTTCAGGGCTTTGTCCCACAGGAAAAACGCCGCACCCAGCGGCCCCAAGCCCATGGCCGCCAGCAACAGCCAGTCGCGCGCTGTCAAAGCCACTGACGGCTCCAGCAGCCCATGGCACAGCAGCGACAGCGCGCCGGACACGAGGCCAAACAGGCCGATGGCGGCGGTGGGGAAACCAGTGCCCCTGGATTCCAGGCGCTTGGTTTGCAGTGAGTAGTTGGCCCACAGAAACGCGGAACACATGGCGAGAAAGTAGCCCAAGGCCGCGCCAGCGGAGTGGCCACCGGTTAAACCGGCCGACGTGACACCGTTGGCCGCGACCGCCACGAAATCTGCCGCCGTTGTTGACGTCGCGGTCGCGCTTTGCCCGCCCAGAATCGCAATCGCCGCGCCGGCAAACGCGACCAATGCAGCCACGATATGCACCCCACGCAGCTTGACGCCAGACAGGTACAGCGGTGCCAGCACCACAATCAGCAGCGGCCACAGGTAGTTAACCAAATTCACCTCGACCGCAGGCGCAATGCGCAGGCCAATGAACAGGAAAAAATGGTAGCCAAACAGCGTCAGCACACCCAGACCGAGCGTGCGCGGCGCAACCTGCCATTGCCTGTGGTCGCGCAGCACAAAGGGCCAGGCCAGCACGCTGCCCACCATCAGCGAGATGCCGGTCAGCAAGAACGGCGGCACGTGGCTGAGTGAGACGCCCAGGGTGGCCAGCGAAGCCCACAGCGTGATGGCAGCCAAGGCGTAAAGATTGGCGGTCAAATGGAGGACGCGCAAGCGAGCGCTGGATGAACTGTCATGCGATGGCAGCGGTTGGATTGTGAAAGAGTCCGTGGCCAAGGCCTTTTGCATCGCCAAACTGGCGCTGGATGCTGATTTTAGCCTGTTTTAGGGGTAAAAACAGGCCACATCCCTTGTCCACAGTGCATAAGAAGATATTAAAATAATAGCAAAACAATCATGCGGTGATGGACAGCGGTTTCAGCAATTCCGCCACGTCATCTTCGGTAAACAGCGGCTGCTTGCGCCCTTGCGCGCCGCTGTACAGGCTGTCGGCCAACATGGCCTTGCGGGCTTGCAGGGCGAGGATGCGCTCCTCGATCGTGCCCTGCGCCACCAGCTTGTAGACGAACACGCTTTGCGTCTGGCCGATGCGGTGGGCGCGGTCGGTCGCCTGGTTTTCCACGGCCGGGTTCCACCAGGGGTCGTAGTGGATCACGGTGTCGGCCTGCGGCAAGTTCAGGCCCACGCCACCGGCCTTGAGGCTGATCAAAAACAGCGGCACCTGGCCACTGGTGAACTGCTCGATCAGCGCGTCGCGTTTTTGCGACTGGCCGGTGAGTTTGACCCACTTCAGCTCGCGCTTAACCAGCTCCTCTTCAATCAACGCCAGCATGGATGTGAACTGAGAAAACAGCAGAATGCGCCGCCCCTCTGCCAGCATCTCCGGCAGCATGTCCATCAGCATCTCCAGCTTGGCGGATTTCCTGATTTGTTTGGCGGCGGCCAGCGGCACCAGGCGCGGGTCGCAACACACCTGGCGCAGCTTCAAGAGCGCATCCAGAATCTGGATTTGCGATTTGGCCAGGCCTTTGTTGGCCAGCGCCTCGCGCACCGCTTTCTCGGTGGTCAGGCGAATGGTCTCGTACAGGTCGGCCTGTGCGCCGCCCAGCTCCACGCTGGAGATGGCTGTCTGCTTGGGTGGCAAGTCGGTCGCCACATCGCTCTTGGCGCGGCGCAGCATGAAGGGCGTGACGCGGCGGCGCAGCTGGTCCAGCCGTTCGTTGTTGCCCAGTTTTTCAATCGGCGTGCGAAAGACCTGCTTGAAGCGCGCCTGGCTGCCCAGAAAGCCCGGCATCAAAAAATGGTACAGGCTCCACAGTTCGCCCAGGTGGTTTTCCATGGGCGTGCCCGAGAGGCACAGGCGGTGCCGCGTGTTGAGCTCGCCCACCACCTGCGCGGCGTCGGTGTTGGCGTTTTTGATGTTCTGCGCCTCGTCCAGCACCACCAGATGCCACGCTTGATTGAGCCAGCGCTCACGGTCGCGTTTGAGCAGGGAATAGGGCGCGATGACGAGGTCTTGCGTGGCCATGTCTTCCGCCGCCTCATGCCGGTCCGCGCCATGCAGCACCAGCACGTTGAGGTCGGGCGTGAAGCGGTTGGCCTCGCGCCGCCAGTTGCCCATCAGGCTGACGGGCGCAAACACCAGCGCGGGCCGGTCCAGCCGCCCGGCCTGCTTTTCCACCAGAATATGCGCCAGGGTTTGCAAGGTTTTGCCCAGGCCCATGTCGTCCGCCAGGATGCCGCACAGGCCGTGCGTGCGCAAAAACTGCAGCCAATTCAGGCCTTGCTGCTGGTACGGGCGCAGCTCCGCATTCAAGCCCGCAGGCAGCGGCACTTCGGGCAGACCGCTGATGCCACCGAGCTGCTTGAGCATCTCCCGCAGGCTGTCCGCGCCCTGCCATTGCACGCCCTGGCCTAACGCCGCGCCCATGCGAAGGGCCTCCAGGCGCGACAGGCGCAGTCTGTCGCCAGACAGGTCATGCCCGCGCTCGCCCACCAGATCAAGCAGGGCTTGCAGCCAGGGGCGCAGCGGCTCGGTGGGCAGGCGCAAAAAGTTGCCCTCAGCTTGCTGCACGTAGACGAAGGGCGGCAGTTGTGCGATGCCACTTCCCTCGGTTGATGCGCTGCCTAGCTGAGCCAGCAGCTCAGGCAAAAAGGGCAGGATGTTGTGGCGCTGGCCGTTGATCTGCATGCCCAGGGACAGGTCAAACCACGGGTTGCGGCTGTCGTCGCCACCGATAATGTCGTCGTCCGCTATGCCGTCTGATGCGGTGGCGCTGCCCTGCGGGGTCATGGACACGTCCAGCGTGTCGGCGCGGGCGATCCAGTCCTTCAGCGCGGGTTCAAGCTCAATCTCAAAGCCTGCCGCGCGCAGCGGCGCGAAGTCGTCATCGGCCCAGCGCAACCATTGGTGCTGGTCGGTGAGCA
>JAYVNK010000432.1:0-3343 GCA_043758475.1 Comamonadaceae bacterium
AAGTAACGGGCGGCAGCTATACCGATGAGGCGACCAACACAATAAAAACGCTTTCGACACCACTGAAAACCGTCATCGCAGCGACTGGCGGCACCGTCAATGCCGTCGTCACGCCCCTGACCACCATCGCCTTCAGCTATGCTTTTACAAGCACCAACGCCGCAACCAAAGCCGCGTTTGATGCCCAGGCCGCCAAAATTGCGACGCAGTTTGGTCTCTCGGGCGTCAACTTGTCCACCAACTTGCCCGTCGTGAGCGGCACAACCAACGCTTATGGCAACGCGCTCAAGGGCATTTCGCAGTACCTCAAAGACAATCCGGCACAAACACTGGCGGCTGTGACGACGGCAACCTTGAAAAGCTCGGCAGATTTCACCAATTTCGGCACGCTTTACAGCGCGGCTTACAACAAAGCCAACGGCACCAACGTTACCGTGAGTTTTGACGGCAGCGCGTTCAACTTCACAGGCACCGGCGCAGGCGGCGGATCGGGCACGTGCGGTATCAGCCAAAAAGGCACCATCACTGCGGCCAACGTTACTATTCCCATCAGCTTTGACTACTGTGTTTCGGGCATTGTCGGCAGCTCGTGCGATGCGGGCAACTCGGCGCTGAGCCAGTCGCTTTCGGCGCAGAGCGGCGTCATCGGGGGAGCCAATGTTGTGACGACCTACTCCGCAACCTGTGTCCCAGGTGCCATCGCCATTGTGTTGAAGTAGGCACATCGCCTTGAATCCGCAAAGCCGTCCCTTGGGGCGGCTTTTTTTCGTGCGGGACTGCTTCGCCGCCTCTGGAGCGCCGCGATGTTTTAAAGTGGGGCCCATGCACGGACTGCACCTGACCGCTGATCTACACCATTGCCGGTGCGCGCCCCATTGGCTGCTGGACGCTGGGCAGATCGGTCGTGCCTGCCTGCAGGCCGTCACCGCCAGCGGCCTGACCCCGGTGCAGCAGCTTTTTCACACCTTCCCCAGCACCGACTTGGGCAAGGGCGGCGTGACCGCGACCGTACTGCTGGCCGAGTCGCATCTGTGTGTGCACACCTGGCCCGAGACGAGCGCCGTGACGCTGGACGTGTACGTCTGCAATTTTGGCGCGGATCATTCGGCAAAGGCCCATGCCTTGATGGACGCACTGCTGGCCCTGTTTGACGCCGCCCAAGTCACCCGGCACAGCTTGCAGCGCGGCGAGTTGCCGCCTGTGGGAACTGAAAGAACCATTGCATGAAAGCCATGATCCTGGCTGCCGGGCGGGGCGAGCGCATGCGGCCCTTGACCGACACCACACCCAAACCCCTGCTGGTGGTGCGCGGCAAGCCCCTGATGCAGTGGCCGCTGGAGGCTCTGGCGCGTGGTGGCTTGTGTGAGGTGGTGGTCAACACGGCCTGGCTCGGGGAGCAGATTTCACAGCAATTTGGGGATGTTTTCAGGCCACAGCCCCCGTCATACATACATAGTTTGCTATTACATACAGAGCATTTGTCTGTCACTTACTCACACGAGGGCCGCGACTTTGGCGGCGCGCTGGAAACTGCCGGCGGCATTGTTCGCGCGCTGCCGTTGTTGGGTGATGTGTTCTGGGTGCTGGCAGGCGACGTGTTTGCGCCTGACTTTGTTTTTGCACAAACCGCCGTCCAGCGCTTCCGGCAAAGCGGCAAGCTCGCCCACATCTGGCTGGTGCCCAACCCGCAGCACAATCAAAAAGGCGATTTTGGCCTGTCGGAGGATGGCCTGGCGTTGAATTTAGCGGCGGACACGGGGCAGCGGAAGTACACCTATAGCACCATCGGCCTTTACAGCAGCGCCCTGTTCGCGCTGCCGTTCTGCGACATTCCTGCAGGCAACCCCCAGGGCGTCAAGGCGGCGCTGGCACCGCTGCTGCGCAAGGCGATGGATCAGTCTCTGGTCAGCGCAGAGCTGTTCCAAAACCAGTGGACCGATGTGGGCACGCCTGAGCGGCTAAAGTTGCTGAATCAGAACGAAAATCAACGCAAACAAGATGAGGCGCAGCCCTGACCTGCTGCGCAAAACCCAAGGTAAATCTCTATGACCAGGCCATCAATCTACTCCCAGCGCCGCGCCACACTCGCCGCCCAGCTTGGCCCGCGCGGCATTGCCATCATCCCCACCGCGCTGGAGCAGCAGCGCAACCGCGACAGCGATTTTCTGTTTCGCCATGACAGCTATTTTTATTACCTCACCGGCTTCACCGAGCCCAAGGCGTGGCTGGTCATCACGGGTGACAGCAAATCGACGCTGTTTTGCCAGCCCAAAGATGTGGAGCGTGAAATCTGGGATGGCATCCGCCTCGGCCCTGTTGCAGCCCCTGCCACACTTGAATTAGACGCTTCTTATTCAGTAGCAGACATTGACGCCCACCTGCCCAAACTGCTGGACAACCGCAGCGTGGTCTGGTACCCGTTTGCCATCCACAAGGGGCTGGAGACGCGGGTGGACGGCTGGCTTAACGCCCTGCGCGCGCGGGTGCGCTTTGGCGCGATGGTGCCCGAGCAGCAGCGCGACCTGTGCGTGCTGCTCGACGAGATGCGCCTCATCAAAGATGCCAGCGAGCAAGACACCATGCGCCGCGCGGCACAAATCAGCGCCAAAGCTCACATCCGCGCCATGCAGCTGTCCGCAAAAATGCTGCGCGACGGAAAAGACGTGCGTGAATTCCACCTGGACGCCGAGCTGCTGCACGAGTTCCGCCTGCAAGGCTCGCAGTACCCGGCTTACGGCTCTATCGTGGCCGCCGGTGCCAATGCCTGCGTGCTGCACTACCGCGCCGACGTGGCCCCGGTGCGCTCGGGCGACCTGGTGCTGATTGACGCCGGCTGCGAACTCGATGGCTACGCCAGCGACATCACGCGCACCTTTCCCGCCAATGGCAAATACACCGGCCCGCAGCGCGCGCTGTATGACCTGGTGCTGGCCTCGCAGGAAGCCGCCGTGGCGGCCACCCACGCCGGTGCCCGCTTTACCGACCCGCACGAAGCCAGCGTGAAAGTACTGGCCCAGGGCATGCTGGACACCGGTCTGCTGGACAAAAACAAGCTTGGGTCACTTGGCGACGTGATCGAGAACCGAAGTTACTTTCAGTTCTACATGCACCGCACCGGCCACTGGCTGGGCATGGACGTGCACGACTGCGGCGGCTACCTGGAGCCCTCAGAGATCGGCAAAACCAGCGAGCGCAAAGACGCGCTGACGGGCGAGACCATCATCAACCGCCCCGCCCGTATCCTCAAGCCCGGCATGGTGCTGACCATCGAGCCCGGCATCTACGTGCGACCCGCACCCGGCGTGCCTGAGAAGTTTCACAACATCGGCATCCGCATTGAAGA
>JAYVNK010000433.1:0-3341 GCA_043758475.1 Comamonadaceae bacterium
CCCATGAACTCATGCGGCGACATGCCGCGCGTGGCAGAGGCATGGGCCAGCATCGAGATCAAATCACTCTGCGGGGCGGCGTTGACGCGCTGGTTCCACAGCCGCGTGAAATACGCCAGGCATTTGTCCAGCTCGGCCAGTCGCGATTCCTGGGTCGCCATCAGCCGCCCCTCGCCATACATGGAGGTGGCCACATCAGACCACCAGGTCAGCAGCCTGCGGTCTTCAAACGGAAAGTCAAACAGCGTGGCCAGCATTTGCGTGGTGAGCTCAATCGACACCCGGTCAACCCAGTTGAAGGTCTCGTTGCGCGGCAGGCCATCCAGCACGGTGGCGGTTCTGGACCGGATGGTTTCCGCCAGAACGGCCAGGTTGCCAGGTGCGACGATGGGGCTCACGCTTTTGCGCTGGTCGTCATGCTGCGGTGGGTCCATCGCGATGAAGCTGGGGCGGCGCTCTGCCATCGGCTCGTCAAACAGCGTGATGCCGCCCAGGGCCCAGTCGGACGAGTACACCGCGTGGCTGGTGTCCACCTGCATGATGTCTTTGTACCGTGTGACGGACCAGAAGCCGCCGTTGATGGCATTGGTCTGGTAGTGCACCGGCGCGTCGCGGCGAAGGCGCTCGAAGTAGTGGCCAATGCTGTCGTCCTGGAACAGGCGCGGCTTGCTTACGTCGATCTGATCCAGCGGCATCGCGAAGGCCTCGGCGCGGGCCTGCTGTGCGGCGTCGATGGGCAAGCTTCTCTGGTTCATCACGGGTCTCCTGAAATGCCCTGATCTTCCATCATTCCAGTCCTGCCGGCAACCATTTCTAAATATTGTCAACGTCAGGGGAAAAACTCAAGACGGGCTAAGCGCACCAGCAGCAGCGCAGGCCTTGATCGCGCGGCTTGCCACGCTGTGAATGCCTGGTCAGGCAAGCCACTGCATGCACTTGAGCGAGATGCAGTCCCAATTTTTCTGGTGCCCTTGACGCACGGATTCAAAAATATGATCTAATCAGATCAACTCAGATTTCAGGCGTTTCAAAGTAAATCCATGCACACAGTTTCCGCCACCGAGTTTGCTCGCAACCTCAGCCAGATGCTTGATCGGGTTGAACATCAAGGCGTCACGATTTCCATCGTTCGCAACCAAAAGCAGATCGCTACCGTGGTGCCCCAGTTGCGGCACCAAAGCGCCATGGAAGCCTTTGGCGACTTGTACCGGCCGCTGCAAAGTGCCGTCAAGGACGACTGGATGGCAGACATCAGACGTGTGGACAAGTTCCACAAAGGCAGCTTGAGCGACAAGGCCCGAGACCCGTGGCAGTGAAAAAACCGCCAGCAGGTTACCTGGTTGACACAGGCATCTGGGTCGAGGTTGAGCGCGGGCGCCTGTCTGCGGCCGACCTGTCCGTGATCATCGGCAATGCATCGGTTTACGCCTCGCCTGTTTCCATTGCGGAGTTGGTCCAGGCTACGGAAATTCCACCTGAAGAGCATGTCCGTCAGCGCCGTCGCGCTACGGTGCAGCGCTTGCGCGAAAAAGTCATCTTGCCGATAGACGGGGCCACGGGCGAGATTTTCGGCAAGCTGGCATTCAGCCTGGTGCAAAAAGGCCGCGGGTCGCCTGCCCGTCGCGTGCAGGATATCTGGCTTGCAGCCCAGGCGATCCAGCACAAGTTGCGGCTCATCACCTACAACCGCAAAGATTTTGACGATGTACCTGGGCTGGATGTACAAGTTCTGGCACACCGGTTGAGTTCCTGAACTCAAGACTCAACGTTTATCCCGGTTGAAGTTCAACCTCTGCCTCAATCTCCACCGGAATATTGAAAGGCAGCTCGGCCATGCCCACGGCGCTGCGGCTGTGGGCCCCCACCTCGGGGCCGAACAGTTCAAGGATCAAATCAGAAAAACCGTTGATGACGCTGGGCTGCTGGGTAAAGCCGGGTGCCGAGTTGACCATGCCAAACACGCGCGTCCACGCGGTTATGCGGCCCAGACCACGTTGCCCGTCGTCAAGCGCGCGGTGCAGGCTGCCCAGAATCGACAGTGCGGTCAGGCGGGCGGCGGCGTAGCCTTGTTCCAGAGACACCTCCCGCCCCAGCTTGCCCAGAGGTTGTGCGAATGAGCCATCCGGGCTTTGTGGCCCGTGGCCGGAGATCAGCGCGCGGCTGCCGACGATCCGCACCGCCTGAAACGGCAGAACCACGCCGGGCGGCGGCTTCATTGGCGGCGGCAGAGTGAGTCCCAACGCGCGCAGTCGACCTTCAATTTTTGACATGTGGTTTCTTTTTCATAGTGAAGATAAAATACTACTGTAACTATAGCTAATCACGTAATATTGACGGGGGCTATGGCTCGATTTGTTAAAAAATTACTCAAAAATGGCAGATTGATACCATGACCCGGTATCCCTCATGCCCACAGCACCGGGCTTGTCCCCGCGTACCACGCGTCCACCTGTGGCGCGGCAGCCGACTCAATCTTGCTGCGCTTGATTTTCAGGGTGGGGGTGAGGCAGCCGTTGTCGATGGACCAGGGCTCGCGCGCCACCACCAGCCGGTGCAGGCGCTCATGCTGGGCAAGGGCCGCATTCACGTCCTGCAGCAATTTGGCCAGTTCGCTGTCCACCTGCGTGCGAACGGCTGCGTCGCCCAGACGGGGACGCAGATTTTCGTCCAGCACCACGATGGCATACGGCATCGGCTGGCCGACGCCCGACACCATGGACAGCTCTACCATTGGGTGCGCGTTGAGCCGGTTCTCAATCGGCGCGGGTGCAATGTATTTGCCCTTGGCGGTTTTGAACAGCTCTTTCTTGCGCCCGGTGATCTTGAGCAGACCTTCGGCATTGCGCTCGCCCAGGTCGCCGGTATGAAAAAAGCCGTCCGGTGTGAAGCACTCGGCGTTCAGTGCCGGCAGCTTGTAGTAGCCCACCATGGTGCCGGCCGACTTGATGAGGATCTCGCCATCCTCGGCCATGCGCACCAGCACGCCGGGAAGCGGCACGCCGACATAACCGGCGGCACTGGCCTCGGGCGTGGAGGCATGTGAGACGCAGAAATCTTCGGTCATCGCATAGCCTTCCAGCAGGTTCAGGCCCAGACGGCGGTACCACAGGATCAGCTCGGCCGGAATTGGGGCCGAGCCACTGAGCGCCCGCTCCACCTCGTCCAGCCCCAGACTGGTCAGCACCTTGCGCTGCACGGCCGCTGCCGTGGCCGGGTTGTCCAGCATGGCATCTAGCTGCGCTTGCGGCAAGTTGGCCAAAACGCCTTGCTGGAGCTTGGTCCACAGGCGCGGCACCGAGTGAAAGAACGTGGGCCGGGCGCGTTTGAGGTCGTCCATGAAG
>JAYVNK010000434.1:0-3338 GCA_043758475.1 Comamonadaceae bacterium
GGATGCGGGGGTCGAACGGGCCGTCGCTGCCGCGCGCGGCGTCTACCGTCAGCGCGCCAATCACCAACGCGGCTTCCAGAACCGGCTCGAAACTGAGCAGCGCATGCAGCGCCAGCGCGGTTGAGGTCTGTGTGCCGTTGATCAACGCCAGGCCTTCTTTGGCGCCCAGCTTCAAAGGCGTGATGCCCGCGTCCTCCAGAGCAGCGGCGGCAGGCACGCGCTTGCCGTTTTGCAGCATGTCGCCCTCGCCAATCAAAGCCAGCGTCATGTGCGCCAGCGGGGCCAGGTCGCCCGACGCGCCGACCGAGCCTTGCGAAGGCACGTAAGGCACCAGGCCCGCGTTATGCACGGCAAGCAAGGTGTCAATGACGACCTCGCGCACGCCCGAGTGGCCGCGTGCCAGGCTGGCTGCTTTGAGCGCCAGCATCAGACGCACCACTTCTGTGGACAGCGGCTCGCCCACGCCCACGCTGTGCGAGCGGATCAAGTTAAGCTGCAGCGTCTCCAGCTGAGATTTGCTGATGCGCTGGTTGGCCAGCTTGCCAAAGCCGGTGTTGACGCCGTACACCGCCTGCTCGCCATCGGCGGCGCGCTGCACCACCTGCTGGCTGGCGCGGATTTTTTCGCGGCTTGATTCGGGCAGCGTGAGCTGTTTCACGCCAGCGTGGATGGCTTGCAGTTGCTCCAGCGTGAGCTTGCCGGGGTTGATGGTGAATGGGGTTGACATGTGGTTCAACCCTTCACCTGTTTTTGCTGCATCTCGGCTAATCCAGCATCGGCAGATTGAGGTGGTTGTCCCGCGCGCTGGCCTTGGCGATGTCGTAGCCCGCGTCCGCGTGGCGCATCACGCCGGTGGCCGGGTCGTTGAACAGCACGCGCTCCAGCCGCGCCGCTGCGTGGGCGCTGCCGTCACACACAATCACCACGCCCGCGTGCTGTGAATACCCCATGCCCACGCCGCCGCCATGGTGCAGGCTGACCCAGGTCGCGCCACTGGCGGTGTTGAGCAGGGCGTTGAGCAGAGGCCAGTCGCTGACCGCATCGCTGCCGTCCATCATGGCTTCGGTCTCGCGGTTAGGCGATGCGACGGAGCCGCTGTCAAGGTGGTCGCGGCCAATCACGATGGGAGCCTTGAGCTCGCCGGTGCGCACCATCTCATTGAACGCCAGCCCAGCCAGATGCCGTTCGCCCAGGCCAATCCAGCAGATGCGCGCGGGCAGTCCCTGGAAGGCGATGCGCTCCTGCGCCATGTCCAGCCAGCGGTGCAGCGGCTGGTTGTGGGGGAAGAGCTCTTTCATCTTGGCGTCGGTCTTGCGAATGTCCTCCGGGTCGCCACTGAGCGCGACCCAGCGGAAGGGCCCCACGCCCCGGCAAAACAGCGGTCTCACGTAGGCGGGGACAAAGCCGGGGTAGTCAAACGCGTTGGCCACGCCATAGTCTTTGGCCACCTGGCGCAGGTTGTTTCCGTAGTCCACCGTGGGAATGCCCATGGCGTGGAATGCCAGCATGGCGCGCACGTGCGTCGCGCAGGACTCGCCCGCCGCCTGGGTGAGGGCCGCGTGCTCGGCCGGGTCACGCTGCGCCGCGCGCCAGCGGGCGATGCTCCAGCCAGCGGGCAGGTAGCCGTTGATGATGTCGTGCGCCGAGGTTTGGTCGGTCACGATGTCGGGGCGCGCGAGCTGCCCTTGATCTCCGCCTGCCTGCGCCCGTTTGACGAGTTCCGGCAGCACATCGGCCGCGTTGCCGCACAGGCCAATTGACACCGCTTCTTTGCGGGAGGTGTGGTGCGCAATCATCGCCAGCGCTTCATCCAGATTTGAAGCCTGCTTGTCCAGGTAGCGGGTGCGCAGCCGGAAGTCGATGCTGGATTGCTGGCACTCGATGTTGAGCGAGCAGGCCCCGGCGAAAGTGGCCGCTAGAGGCTGCGCGCCACCCATGCCACCCAGGCCGGCGGTCAGTATCCAGCGGCCCGCCAGGCTGCCGCCATAGTGCTGATGGCCGGCTTCGACAAACGTCTCATAGGTGCCTTGCACAATGCCTTGGGAGCCAATGTAAATCCAGCTGCCAGCCGTCATCTGGCCGTACATCATCAGCCCGGCCCGGTCAAGCTGGTTGAAGTGCTCCCACGTGGCCCATTTGGGCACCAGATTCGAGTTGGCAATCAGCACGCGGGGTGCATCGGTGTGGGTGCGGAAGATGCCGACCGGCTTGCCGGACTGCACCAGCAGAGTTTCATCTTCCTTGAGCTTTTTCAAGCTGTCCAGAATGGCGTCAAAGCACGCCCAGTTGCGGGCTGCCTTGCCAATGCCGCCGTACACCACCAGCTCATCCGGGTTTTCTGCCACCTCAGGGTCGAGGTTGTTTTGCAGCATGCGGTAGGCGGCTTCAATTTGCCAGTTCGCGCACGAGAGGGTGCTGCCGCGTGGTGCGCGCACGAAGCGGGCTTTGCTTTCTGAGAACGCAGTGGTTGATAGGGCTGGCATGGGTTGGACCGTTTAGTTTGGCGGCGACGCGGGTTGTCTATGAGGAGGGACGTATTGGTAAATCATAGTTGTCTATACAACTTTGCTATATTGGTGCAAACCCTTAGTTCGGTGTTGATGGGCGGCAAGGGATCTGTCGCCACGCTGGTTTGGTTGGTGAACGCACCGGGCGTCCGTGGCTGCTCTGCGCTACGAGCTCGCGCAGATGTGTTTGTAGCGCGCTGTCTTGGCAACGCGAATGCTGGGGTTGGTGCACCCGACTTTTGTAGCATGCAAGAACCTTGCGCTCCGATCCTCCACCGCCACCCGGCACGCCTGCGGGCTGGGTAGGGTGCTGCGCGCGAGGTCAACGGCAACCGGATTAAATGCTGCGGTATAAATAGCAAATTATGAATGTAGGACGGGGGCTCGGTTTGTCTGAACAGCATTTCCCGAAAGATAAGTGGATACCCAGCCGGGTGAGTGCGCACGGGAATGCGCACGAATCGTAGTCGGTTTTGGGTTTGGTGTTCATGGAAATCTTTCAATCAAGAAAGGGGTACAGGCGCGGCGAAGCCGTGAGCCTGTGGTCAAGCCGCCAGACAGCCCGCAGGGCTGCAAGGTTTGTCCACAGGCCACCGCCGCAAGGGGCGCCAGGGGGAAGCCCTTCCCCCTGTTCGTTAGCTCTTGCTGCGCAGCAGCACATGCTTTGCCCCCTTTGCCCCCTTTGCCCCGGTTTCACTCAAGCCGCCTCTTTGAGTGTGGGCAGCAACGCCCAGTACGCCTCATCCGGCGTTTGGTCTTCAATGCTCGAATGGGCCCGACCCTTGTTGTACCAATCCAGGTAAGCCCCGATCTTGGCCCGTGCGTCGCTCA
>JAYVNK010000435.1:0-3333 GCA_043758475.1 Comamonadaceae bacterium
CAGGCCAACAGGCAGGCCAGCACGGCCCAGCCGCTTGACGCACCCGACGCGTCGGGCTTGAAGCTGGCCTTGTCCCACGCCAGCAGCACAATACCCAAAAATCCAATGGCCAGGCCGCCCAAGCGCAGGGCGTTGGGCCGGTCCTTCAGCCAGAGCCAGGCAATCAGCGCGCCAAACATCGGCACCGTGGCGTTCAAAATGCCCGCCAGGCCGGTGCTGATGGCCAGAATCGCATAGGAAAAGCAGGCGAACGGAATGGCAGAATTCAGCAAACCCCCAAAAAAAGTCGCCCGCCAGTGCTGGCGCAAGGCCGGCAAATGGCCCCTGGCCGCCATCAACGGCAGCAAAAACAGCGCACCTGTGGCCACCCGCAGGCCCGCCGTAGGCACCGCGCCAAACTCAAGCGCACCCAACCGCATGAACAGGAACGATGAACCCCAGATCGCAGCGAGCGATAAAAAATCTCTCAGCCAGGGTTTTTGGATGGGTAAAAATGTCAAAACAAAGGGTCAAAATAGAGAAGCGGGAGAATTTGCCGATGAACCCGGCACGGCGTGAAAAGTCGCACCTTCAAGCTGAAGCAAGGCTGTCTTGCGGTGCAACCCACCCGCATAGCCTGTGAGAGAGCCGTCGCCGCCCAGCACGCGGTGGCAGGGCACGATCAGGCTCAAGGGGTTGCGCCCCACGGCCGAGCCCACCGCGCGCACGGCCGTGGGGTTGTCAATCTGGCGGCTGATGCTGCCGTAACTGGTGGTTTTTCCATAAGGAATTTTAAGCAGCGCACGCCACACCGATTGTTGAAATAAAGTGCCGCCATTGATGTCCAAACGCAAGTCAAACGTCTTGCGTTTGCCGCTGAAAAACTCGGCCAATTGGCGCGCTGCCTCAACCAGCGTCGGGTGAGAATCATTCGTTGGCCAAGCGTGCGGAACGTTTTTGAAGTCCAGCGCCTCAGGGCGGTGCCGCTGGTCGGTAAACCAGGCTCCTGCCAGGCCTTGCTTGGTAGCGGCCAGCAGCATGTCGCCCAACGGGCTTTGGATGCGGGTTTGGACGATGGAAGGGTCAAAGTTCATGATTTTTACCTCGTTTGGTGGTCATTTTGGCCTGTAGCCCTTGTGTAGCATGCATAAGTAGCTACTGTTTTAATAGTATTCAGGGTTTCAACGCTGTTGCCGCCTTTGTGGCTTTTGATGCCGCTGATACTGTTGACGCTGGCGCGGGCAAACTGGCCCAGGCGCGAATCACCGCATAGCTGCGCCACGGCTTCCACGCCTGCGACAGCGCCTCGGCATCCCGGGCCGCCAGCCTGTTGGGTTGCCCCGATGGCATGTGCTGCGTCCCCAGCGCCTTGTGCAGCGCCACGTCACCCGAGGGAAACGCATCAGGCCAGCGCAGCGCCCGCATGGCGATGTACTGCGCCGTCCAGTCGCCAATGCCGGGCAACTCTTTCAGCGCGGCAATGGTGGCGGGCACGTCGGCCCCGGCGTGCAGATGCAGGCGCTTGGCTGCCACGGCCTGTGCAATGGCCACGATGGCCGCCTGGCGCTGCTTGACGATGCCCAGTTGGCCCAGCGCGTCGCCACTTGCCTGCGCCAGCACAGCGGGCGCGGGGAACAGCCGCGTCAACTCGGGGTAGGGCGTGGCGATGGGCTCGCCAAATTTATCCACCATGCGCTGCGCCAGCGTGCGTGCAGCGGCCACCGTGATCTGCTGGCCCAGGACAGCGCGCACGGCCATCTCGTAGCCGTCGAGGCAGCCGGGTACACGCAGGCCGTCGCCATCAGGAAAGCTGGCGTGCAGCACCTGGTTGATGGCCTGCGGATCGGCATCCAGATCAAACATCGCGCGCACCCGGCGAATTACCAGGGGCAAGACCTCGCGCAGCGAATCACTCACTTGCAGCACCAGTTGGCAGCGTGTGGTGTCAAACTCGGTCAGCAGCCAGCCGACGTGGGTTTTGGTGCCAGATTCAACACGAAATGTCCTTCCAGCCCTTGTACAGTGTGCATGAGTAGTTATAAATTCAGTAGCGTTGATGGCGCGCTTGTGCATGAACGCCAGCATCGCGTCCACGTCAAACGGGGGCCGGTAGCCCAGCTTCACGGTTGTGCCTTGCCCGCTGGCAGACGGGCCCGCGCGGCGCAGCTGCGTGGGGTTGAGCCGGTAGTGCGCCACAAACGCTGCGTTGAACCGGCGCACGCTGGCAAAGCCGCTGGCCAGTGCAATCTGGGCGATGGGCAGGTGGGTATCCGCCAGCAACTGCTTGGCATTCAGCAGGCGGCGCGTTTGCAGATATTGCAGTGGTGCCACACCAAACTGGGCCTCAAAAATGCGGCGCAAATGGCGGTCGCTCACGCCCAGTTTGTCCGCCAATGCTTGCACCGACAGCACATCGCCCGTCCACGCCTGGGGCTCGTCCAGCAGCCGTGCCGCCTGATGCGCCAGGATGTAAGACGCATCCTGAATCGACCACACCACCGAATGCGGCGCCAGCTCGGGCCGGCAACGCAGGCAGGGCCGAAACCCCGCGCCCTCAGCCTGCGCCGCATGGTCAAAGAACCGGCAATTCTCACGCTTGGGCGTCTTGACGCTGCACACCGGGCGGCAGTAGATGCCGGTGGAGGTCACGCCCGTGAAAAAGCGCCCGTCAAAACGTGCGTCGCGGGCCTTCAGGGCGAGGTAGCAGATGTCTTGGGCGGCAGTGTCTGGACTGGCAGTCATGCGGTGAATGATACGCCGCAGAGTGGGGGTGACTTGCCGTTTTCGGACATGTGCATTTGGGGTGAAACAGTTGAGACTTAGCCAGTCGAGCGCTTGGTTATTTTCCGGAAAGTAGTTTAAAAGCTACAATCTGGATGATCGAATTGCGCCGGTATCAGCTTGAAGACGAAAGCACACCTGTCTCTGAATGGCTGCGCAATTTGAGGGACTTAAGGGCACGGGCTCAAATTGAGGTGCGGTTGCGGCGCGTGTTGAGTGGCAATTTGGGTGACTGTAAGTCAGTGGGTGAAGGTGTTTCGGAATTGCGAGTGGATATTGGAAGCGGCTACCGTGTGTATTTTGGAAAACAAGGGCAGGCACTGGTCATATTGCTATGCGGGGGTGACAAGACTTCGCAGCAGCGAGACATACCCCGCGCCAAGACTTACTGGGCTGACTGGAAACGGAGAAATTCATGAAAAAAACTGGAGTGGGGTCGGTATCACATACCGATGAGACGATCAAAGAGTTGCGGGCGGATCGGCAGTTCGCCATCGAGTACCTGAAGTCTGCGCTGGAAGAGCTTGATGATCCTGACAATCGTGCGGCAGGCCTGTTGGCTTTGCGTGATGT
>JAYVNK010000436.1:0-3331 GCA_043758475.1 Comamonadaceae bacterium
TCGCTTGTGTGGCTCGCCACACGGCGCTCAGAGCGCCTTGCACTGCATCCCGCCAGCGCACCCAAAAACGGTATATTAACTATTTCCGCCTCCCTAAGCGCCATGCGCGGACGGCGTGCGGGCGCAGGCCCGTTACCGCTATCGCTGCCGGGCCACGGGCCACTGCCGGCCTTGCTGGTGATCCAGGGCACTGCTGACCCAGTGGTTGTGCGCAGCAACGGTGCCAGCGCGGCGCGGCGCTGGTCGGCGCATGCACAGGACGCGGTAACAGCCGGCCAGCCGCGCACCGTTCAGCGCGGCAAGCGGCGCAGCGCAACTGTCACCGATTTCCGGATCGGTGTGGGTCGTGGCGCGCGCGTTATGGCCACCCTGTGCGAGGTCAACGGGCTGGGCCACGCATGGAGCGGCGGGGCACCCGGTACGCCTTACAGCGACCCCACCGGGCCTGACGCATCGCGCATGGTCTGGGCCTTCGCCGTGCGGCAGTTTGCATTGGTTTAATGGCGGCACGCCGACCGTTGGTGGTGCGCCCGCAGCGGGACAATAGGGCGGTGAACCAAACCAATGTGACTGACGCCCAAATCGAAGCCGCACTCCTTACCGTGGTGCGCCAGCGCGGTCCGCAGTCCAGCGCTTGTCCGTCAGAGGTAGCGCGGTCGCTGTCACCAAATCAGTGGCGCACGCTCATGCCGCGCCTGCGGGAAGTGGCTGCGCGTCTGGCGCAAGCTGGGCTGCTGGATATTTCCCAGCGTGGGCAATCCGTGTCTCCTCAAGGACCCTGGAAGGGCCCAATCCGGGTTCGATTGCCTTTTAGTTGACAAAATCGCCTATAGCCCTCATCCTATATGCGTATCATGCTATATAAAATGTAGTGTGTTTGGAATCCAGCCTCAAGGGCTGCGTACCCACGCCAACGTTGTCTGACGACGCGTCGGCCTCTTGTCTGACATACGCGTGTCGCGGCTTTATGCAGTATCAAGAGACTTACAGGAGTTGACCATGGTGCGTCCCACGCTGCACAAGCCCCACCGAATCCCGATTGGCGATCCCGAGGAAGAGGATGGATTTCCGCTGCCGGTTGAGCCCGACGAAGGCCCTGTTCCCGACATGATTCCAGACGACCCGGAGCATGACCGGGTGATTGATCCTGAAGACTGAAGCCTCGCATTGAAGCGCGTCCTTCCTGATGCGTTAGCGCAACCAAAGGAGCCCATCATGCCGAGTTTCGCCAAGCCGACAAAAGCCACCGTTATTCCCTGCCTGCGTTACCGCGACGCGCCCGCTGCCATTGAGTGGCTGTGCAATACGTTCGGCTTTGAGAGGCACTTGGTGGTGCCCAACGACGATGGCATGATCGCGCATGCGCAGCTCAGCTTTGGCCACGGCATGGTCATGCTGGGTTCGGTAATGAACGAATCGACCGAGTTTGGCCTACTGGTGAAGCAGCCAGATGAAGTGGGTGGCACTTCAACCCAGTCAGCCTACCTCGTCGTCAACGATGCGGACGCCGTTTACGCCAGTGCCAAGGCGGGCGGTGCCCGGATTGCCATGGAGATCCGTGACGCAGACTATGGCGGGCGTGGCTTCAGCTGCTACGACCTGGAAGGGCATCTGTGGAGCTTTGGCACCTATGACCCATGGTGAAATGCGGTGCTGATTAGGGGTCAAAAACGCTGGTCAAAAACAGATTTGCCTGAGCCCGTCAAGCCGCGTCCACCACGCCATTGAGCCCAGCCGCCGCCATCTGCGCACGCAGCGACGCCAGTTCGTCCAGAAGTTGCAGGGCGAGTGCCGCACCTGGCAGATTGATATCAAGATCGCGTTGCAGCCGCCAAGCCACCTTGGTGTGGCGCACATGCACGCTGTTGAACCGCCAGGTCTCAGGCGCGCTGGCACCGTCGGTCACTCTGCCAGCCACAACTGCGGGGACGATGACGCCTTCTTGCACCAGTTCCACGATGTAGCCGGTGTGCACGGCGCAGGTGCGGCACAGCTCGTCGATGGTGAGCTGTGCGGGTTGCAGGGTGTTAGTGCTCATGTTTTAGCTCCCAGGTTGGCGCGCGGCGTGAAGCTCTTGAATTGCTCGGCCATGCTGCGGTAAAAGGCTTGCCCCGCCTCGTCTGCGGCGGGCGGTGCGGCAATCTTCAAGACAAAATAAAAGTCGCCGGGCGCTGCTGACGGTATGCCACGGCCCTTTAGGCGCAGCTTGCGGCCCTCTACTGAGCCTGCCGGTATTTTCAGCTCGACAGCCCCGCTGGGCGTGGGCACCTCAATCGCCGCGCCCAGTGCCGCCTCCCATGGGGTCACGGGCAGGTCCAGGTACACGTCGTGCTGGTCAACCCGGTAGTGGGCATGGGGCTTGAAGCTGACCTCCAGGTACAGATCGCCCGGTTTGCCGTCGCCCATGCCGGGGCCGCCTTGCCCAGCCAGGCGTATGTGCTGGCCAGCGCGCACGCCTTTGGGAATTTTGAATTCGACCTCGTGGTTCTTGACGGTAACGTGGCCCTGCGCATCCATCTCGGGCACACCCAGGCTGATACGGCGCTCGCCGCCGTGGTAAGCCTCTTCGAGGTCAATCTGGATTTTGGCGTGGCGGTCTTCACCGTGGGCGTTGAATGCCTGCTGTCGCTCGCGGCCTGCACTGCGTGAACTGCTACTGGGTGCCTCATCAAAACCCCGGCGAAACAGGGACTCAAAAAAATCACTGTATTCGGCCGATTCACGCTCAGAGAAACCTTTTCCAGCGCTCTCGAAATTCGCGTTCCATTCGGGCGGCGGCCTGAAGTCCTGGCCTTCTTTCCAGTTGGCACCCAATTGGTCGTAGGCTGCGCGTTTTTCAGGATTTTTGAGCACCTCGTAGGCCTCGCCAATCTCTTTGAAGCGGGCCTCGGCGTTGCGTTCCTTGCTCACATCGGGGTGGTATTTGCGTGCCAGCACGCGGTGCGCACGCTTGACCTCATCCTGCGTGGCGGCACGCTCCAGGCCCATGATTTTGTAATAGTCGTTGTACTTCACCCAAACCTCCCAACAAAGAAGATACTGTACTCCTGCGCACCGTTTAAGCCTGACATTGGGGAATAGCCATGAACGAACGAATCACCCAATTGTTGGCCCAGTTGGCGACGCTAGAGGACGAGTTGCGCAGCGCTGTGCACGAGCAGGAAAGCCGCATGTTCTTCTCAATCAAGGGCCAGCGCGTGGAGTTTGAGCACACTGTCAAGTCAGCCCACCGAAAGTTGAAGAAAAACGTCTTTCGCTGGCTGGTCACCAACCGCCCGCAAAACCTCATCACCGGCCCCATCATCTACGGCATGGTGCTGCCCATGCTGCT
>JAYVNK010000437.1:0-3326 GCA_043758475.1 Comamonadaceae bacterium
AAGCCGATATTGGCTGCTCAGTTGGCTTTGAACCCCGGGGCCATTCGTCGCCTATGGGAAGTTCTCAATGCGATTAATCCAGAGACCTTGATTGGCAACGGTCGGGTTTATGGCGGAGGGCTCCACAAGCTCGAACCAGGAGAACTGGCAAACCTACCGGCCGATGACATGGCAGCCGTCATTGGTTTATTGTCTAAACGTGCGAGCCATCAGCTTGAACTTCTTGAAGAAGTTGTTGCATGAATCGGGAAGGCGCTGACAAGCATTCAGGGATGTCAACGGCCCAGAGGAGCATCAACGCGATGGCTATTCGAAACTTGGACGACATCGAACTGCTGGAATCACAACCCTATGAATCGGTGGTTCCCGCCCGCTCTACCTACGAGCTGATCTCGCTCGCGGCACGGCGTTTTCCTCACCGTGAGGCGTTCCGGTATTTGCCGGATGACGATCTGGCCACTGCGCCGCGATGCATCACCTACACGACGCTGGTGGAGAACATCAACCGCGCGGCCAACCTGTTTTGCTCCCTTGGCGTGGGGCCGGACGATGCGGTGGCAATCCTTGCACCCAACCTGCCCGAGACGCAGTACGCTCTGTGGGGCGCGCAGGTGGCGGGGCGCGCTTGCCCGATCAATTATTTGCTGAAGCCCGATCACATCGCGGCGCTGCTCAAGGCATCCAACGCCAAACTGATTGTGGCGCTGGGGCCGAATGACGAGCTCAGTATTTGGCCAACGGTGCAAAAGGTGAGGGCGCTGTGCCCGCTGCCAGTGTTGCAGATTCGCGTAGATGGCCCCGGTGGGCGGGAGGGCGGGAAAACGGGTGCTCAGGAGTACGATAGCGAGGGCGGGAGTGCCACAGAGCCACTAACAGGCTCAGATATGATTTTTCAGTATCAAATTGGCCTCCAGCCCTCGTCTCTAGTGCATGAGAAGCTATTAAATGCAGAGCAAAATGCAAATCAACGCATCTGCGCCTGCTACCACACCGGTGGCACCACGGGCGCGCCCAAGCTTGCCTTGCACACGCACGGCAATGAGGTTCACACCAGCACACTGGCGCCGCTGTTCTATGGGTTTGATGAGCACACGGTCGAGCTCAACGGCTTTGCGCTGTTCCACGTGGCGGGCGCTTTTGTATATGGGCTGGCGCTGCTGTCGGTGGGTGCGACGCAGGTGCTGCCCACCTTGGGCGGCATGCGCAACGCGGCCTTCGTCAAGAATTTCTGGAAGTTCTGCGAGCGCGAAAAAATCACCGCGCTGGCCTGCGTGCCGACCATTCTGGCCACGCTGGTCAATCTGCCGGTGGATGCGGACGTCTCATCCGTCAAGGTGGCGTACACCGGTGGCTCGCCGCTGCCAAACGAACTGGCGGCGCAGTTTGAAGCCCGGCTCCACATCCCCGTGCGCAATATTCTGGGCATGACCGAGTGCGCCGGGCTGGTCGCCATAGAGCCAGCCGCATCGCCACGCGTGCCGGGCTCTGTGGGCCTGCGCCTGCCGTTCACGCAGGTGCGTGTGGTGCCGTGGCGCGATGGCGCGGCGTGCTTGAGCGAGGACTGCGCCGCAGGTGAGCCCGGCATCGTCGTGATACGCGGCCCGCACGTCAGCCCCGGCTACAGCGACGCTCTTCGCAATGCCGGCGTGTTTGAGCCGCTCCCCAATGGGGAGCATTGGCTGGTATCGGGTGATCTGGGCCACATTGACCACAACGAAAAATCACGGGGCTGCATCTACGTCACAGGCCGTGCAAAAGACGTGATCATCCGCAGCTCGCACAACATTGATCCCGGCCTGGTTGAAGAGGCCTTCCTCGCGCACCCGGCAGTGGTGCTGTGCGCCGTGGTGGGCGAACCCGATGCGTACGCGGGTGAATTGCCAGTGGCGTTTGTGACTTTGAAGCCGGGCGCGGCAGTTGACCCGCAGCAGCTTTTGCTGGAGGTCGCAGCGACCGTGTACGAGCGCCCGGCCGTGCCCAAACGCGTCACTGTGCTGGACGCCATGCCCATGACGGCGATTGGCAAAATCTTCAAACCTGCGCTGCGGCTCAAGGCGATGGAGGTCAAGCTGGCTGAGATGCTGGAGGGTGTGGCACCTGGGCGTTCTGTTTCCATCATCGCTGACGACCGGCCGGGTGGACAGGTGGCGGTGATCCAGATTTCCGGCGACAGGTCAGACGCGATTCAGACCGACGTGCGGCAGCGGCTAGCGGCAACTGCAATAAAGTACGATATTCGGTTTGCGCAGCCTTCTGCCTGATTCTGCTGATTCTGATGACAATTGCCACGCGGCGACCAACCGGTTCTCCAACGCTTTACCAGCCCCCGCGCGCGAGCCAGAGTTCAACCTGCTCCAGCTTGTCAACACCCCAAAACATCTCGCCATCCACAATGAACGTGGGGGAGCCGAACACGCCGGCCTTAAGAGACGCATCGACTTCATCGCGCAACAGTTGCGCTGCCTCGGCGGTTTGAGCGGCGGCGGCAAGTTCTGCTGCGGAAACAGTAGCTGACAACTGGCTGGGGAGCCTGATGGTGAGCAGGGCTCCAGGCTGCGACAAATCAGCGCCGTCCTGCCAGTACGCATGCAGCATGGCCTGCGCCAGTGCCTTGGCGGCATCGGGATGATGCCGCCTGGCCCAGGCGAATGCGCGCCCGGCGGTGAGGGGACTCATCATCGGCGCGTCGGGCGCACGGCCCAGCGTGACGCCGTGCAGCCGTGCGTACCGTCGCACGTCGCGGGCGGTGTACGGGCCCTTGAGCGGTGTGTCCAGCAGGGGCTTCAGGCCCATGACTTTCATGACCGACACCCCAAGCAGCATGGGGTGCCACTGCACCGCGCGGCCATGGCGCGCGGCCAGTGCGTCAATGCGCAGCGAGGCATAGTAGCCGAAGGGCGAGATGAAATCGAAGTAGAAGTGCAGGGGCTCTGGTGCAGTCATTGGGGCAGATTCTCAATCATGGGCACGCCGAACGCAATTGCCCTAAATCGCTTTAAGTCGCATCCCATTCCGTGAGACCCGATAAAAAGCAGATTGGTATAAAAATAATAGCTACTTGTGCATTCCCCATGAGGGCTAGAGGCCATTTTGACTTCTAAAACCGCGTCAAAGAGGCCAAATACGGCAATAAATGCAGCGCCGCCATGCCTGCCATCACGGTAAACGACATGTTGCCGCGCGTTTTGACCGCCACGGCAAAGGCAATGGCGGCGGCAAGGTAGCGTGGCCACTGCTCCAGCCCGGCCACCTGGCCACCTACCATGACCACGCCGCTCAAGACAATGGCACCGAAGATGGCTGGCACCATCAGTTTCAAGACGCCC
>JAYVNK010000438.1:0-3314 GCA_043758475.1 Comamonadaceae bacterium
AGACATTGAATGCCGTCTCGATGGGCGTAGAGCCCTCGTAGTCTGGTAAGGGCAAATAGCGCTTGCGCTGGCTGGCCACCATATCTCGAATGCCATAGCCGCCCTTGTCGATCATGCCGATGTTGTTCATGGCCACGGCCAGCCATGGGTTGCGGTAGACGCTGGGCGTGCGGTCGCCAATGTAATAGTCCTCAGGCTTGCCATCGACAAACCCACCCAGATTGCTTAGCCGCAGCCGCCCCATCGTCTCCAGCACCACGATGCGCCCCGCCTGCTCATAGTCTTGATGCGCCAGGCAATTGTGCAGGCCCTCAAGAATCACTTTGATGTCGTAGCGAGGCAGCTCAATGGCCAATAACTCTGTTGCCGGGAAAAGTTTGATATTGGGGTTGCGAATGTGCTGCCCCACCTCGGTGGTGGTCAGCAAAAACGGCGGGCCAAAGTGTTTGGCAATGCGCTCCTCGGGCACTTTCCAGGTGATTTCAGCTGTGCTGTTGGGCAGCAGCCCGACGCTTTGTGGCTGGCCCAGCAATAACAAAGCAGTGCGGGTGATTTGGCCGTGCAACGTGATCTTGGCGCGGTCTAGAAACTCCACTGTGCTCCAACTGGGGATTTCTGCTGCCCAGCGCTCCTGGCTGTGTTTGGCGGCAAACTTTTCGCGTGCTTTGGCGATTGCAGCGGGGTCGAGATCGGCCATGGTGGCACGCGGCACAATTTCGGCACTCCAGTCCAGGCCCGCGATCAACTCCGTCAAAATGCCTCGCAGGCGGTCGGGGCGCAATTCCACCAGACTGTCGCGGTCACGCTGCCAAGCCTTGTCATGCGCCTGCACGGGTTGCCTGGGCGCGTGACGCGGCACGTGAACCAACCATATGACCGCCCCTGTGTCGCTCGCCCGCAGTTCTTCCAAGCGAAGCCCCATCGAAGGCAAATGGGGCGTTTTGCCCAAGATTCTGTGAACGACGTTATCGGGCGTGTAGTCTGAAAAGTCCTGGATGCCAGTCACCACCAGCGTTTTGTCCTCGACGCCGATGACGATGCATCCGCCCTCCATATTGGCCAACGCCGAGATGTATGACACCAGGTCGTCGCCTTTTCGGCCGGAGATATTCGATTTCAGACTACGCCATTCCTTCCACTCGTTGCGCTCATTCTCAACCGGGTAGCGCTCCTTGAGCCAGGCCTGCAATTGTGCTGCCGTCATCGCGTTCGTCATCACCGCGCCCTCACGTCATACGGAATCTGCTTGAACGTGACGCCTGCCGCAGCCAGCCGTGCGGGGCCGACGCGCACGGACTCGCCGTAGACGATTAACGGCGTGTTGGCGGGGGCGAGTTGGGCATGCAGGTTCAAGAGCGCGGCCAGCACGTCGCGGGTGAGGACGTTGCCGCTGGCGGGGCGCTTGTCGCCCAGAATGCCGTTGAACAGCAGGTAGACAGAGAATTTGGGCTCGATTTGGGGTGTTTTTGCCGGAATTTCCAATGAAATTGACCTATGGCCCGCGTCCATAGTGCATGAGTAGCTATTAATAATATAGTACGTTCCAAGATACGGCGTGCCGGGTTGGGCGGTTTGGAGGTCAAACGCGGTGCCGGTTTCTTGCTGCCAGATGAAGGCCGCCAGCGTGGCGAAACGCACCGCCGGATTGATGCGGCCCGCGTCGTCAAAAATCGTCTCGCCCAGGCGCATGAAGCGGAATCCGCCGCCGCCAGTCCACTCGCTGCCGTCAGAAGCGATGTTTCCAGAGCCCCTTGCGGCATGCCCCCAGCCAACCGCTTTGCTGATGCCTCCCTGTTCGCCGTCAATCACTTTTTGCAGGCGCGGCAGGCAGTGCGTGGCGGCGTGCTCGCCCATCTCGATGCCGATCCAGCGGCGGCCCATTTTGTGTGCGACCGCGGCGGTGGTGCCGGAGCCGAGGAAGCTGTCGAGGATGAGGTCGTTGGGGTTGGAGGCGATGTGGATAACACGCTGCATTAGAAGCTCAGGTTTAGGCGTCTCGAAGCTCGCTTTCTCACCAAATAATTTCTCGATCTCCGCACTGGCATGTTGGTTGAGTCCAGCATCGGCCCAGACACTCGGTGACGACATGCCTTGTTTTGCCTCGGTAGTGAAAAGCTTGCGCATCGGCGTTGTTGCAGTCCCTTTCACACCCCAGTAGAGGCGGCTATCAGCCTGGAGCCTGGCCATTTCTTCTTTGCTATGTCGCCAGCAAGTGCCCTTTCGAGGGAAGACTTCCTGCCCTGTGTGAGGATTCACCAGGCCGTAATACAAGCTTTCGACAAAACGCCCACCCTTACCGTTTGCAGTTGTATCAATCTTTCGAAAAGAACCGCGTGCATCTGGGCCGTTTGGTTCGTCAAAAACTTTGTATTGCGCGTCCGCCTTGTCTGTTCGCTGCATTAGGTTGAAACGTTCCTCTGCGACAGTTTTCTTTGACGTGCTGTCCTTGCTTCTGGCCCAGACGAGCATGTGGTCGTGAATCAATCCAATCTTTCGATCATTAGGTGGTCCATCACGCTTTTGCCATGAAACGTCGATGATGAAATTTGCACGTCCGAAAACCTCGTCGCCCAAAACTTTCATGTAGTGAGCTTCGTTGTCATCTAACGTCACCCAAATCGAGCCGTCCTCGCGCAACAGTTCACGCAACAGCTGCAGGCGCGGCAGCATCATGCTGAGCCACTGGGCGTGCTCCAGGTTGTCGTCATAGTGCTCGAACGCGCTTTTGGTGTTGTAGGGCGGGTCGATGAAGATGCATTTCACTTGCCCCCGGTAAAACGGCAACAGCGCCTTGAGGGCTTCGAGGTTGTCGCCGTGGATCAGCAGGTTGTCATTCGTTGGCACGCCGTGAGTAGAGACTTGCTCCAGCAGCCGGTAGGGCACCTTGTTGGCCAGGGTGAAGGCGTCGGCGCGGTTGAGCCAGTCTAGGGTGGGCATGGGTGGGTTAATTGGCAGTTACTTCGTAGTCAGAGGCTGGTCAAACAATGCATCACGGTTGAGCGCATCCAAGTACGCTTGGTAGCCAAACACACGGTTTCGGCGCTTGCCGGTCATCTCTCGCACCAAGCCGATGGCTTGCAGGCGCAAGAGAGTCGTGTTGACCGTGACTGGGCTTTGCCCGGTTTGCGCGCAAATGCTGGCCACGCTGCGCACGGGCCGACGGGCCAGCGCTTCAAACACCAGGCTGGGTGTGGCAGTGCGACCCAGAGCGGCGACACGCAGGCGGTCCGCGCTGACGAGCTGGTTGATTTGACGCGCAGTATCCACAGCTTGCGCCGCGCAGAGCTGAACTGCATCGAGAAAAAATTCAAGCC
>JAYVNK010000439.1:0-10247 GCA_043758475.1 Comamonadaceae bacterium
TTCGTTGATCTCCAGCAGGTCCAGGTCCTGCGCCTTCCAGCCGGCACGCTGCAGGGCCTTGGTGGATGCGGACACCGGCCCCATGCCCATCATGGCCGGGTCCAGTCCGCTGGTGGCATAGCTGGCGATGCGGGCCAGGGGTTTGAGGCCCAGCTCGGCAGCTTTTTTGGCGGTCATCACCATTACGGCGGCAGCACCATCGTTGATGCCGGAGGCATTGCCAGCCGTCACGCCACCGGCTTTGTCAAACGCGGGGCGCAGGCCAGCCAGCGCTTCGGCGTTGGTCTTTTTGTTGACGTATTCGTCGGCTGCAAAAACAATCGGATCGCCTTTTTTTTGCGCAATGCTGAACGGCATGATTTCGTCTTTAAACCGGCCAGCCTCTTGCGCTGCGGCGGCTTTTTGCTGGCTGGCCAGCGCCAGCGCGTCTTGCATCTCACGGCTGATGCCGTATTTTTTGGCCACGTTTTCAGCGGTGATGCCCATGTGGTACTGGTTGTACACGTCCCACAGGCCGTCCACGATCATCGAATCGGTCATCTTCCAGTCGCCCATGCGCTGGCCGTCTCGTGAGCCCAGCAGCACGTGGGGGGCAGCGCTCATGTTTTCCTGGCCGCCGGCAATAATAATGTCGCTGTCGCCATAGGCCACGGCCTGCGCGGCCAGCATCACGGCTTTCAGGCCGGAGCCGCACACGGCGTTGATGGTCAAACCGGGCGTGCCCTGGTTCAGGCCGCTTTTGATGACGGCCTGGCGCGCCGGGTTTTGGCCCGCGCCTGCAGCCAGCACCTGGCCCATGATGACCTCGCCCACCTGGTCAGCAGCCAGGCCGCTGCGCTTGAGCACTTCGGCAATGATGGCGGCACCCAGCTCGGTGGCAGGGGTTTTGGCGAGGGTTCCGCCGAATTTGCCAACAGCCGTGCGGGCGGCTGAAACGATAACGATGTCTTCCATTTTTTTGCTCCTGAACGTTGAAATATCGAGAATATATTAAGGCAAAGGAGCGATACCTGATCTCACTGCGGTTTTAACACGAGAAATCCAGCCAGACCTTGATTTGCATCAGGCTTTCACCTTGACATACCGACCCGGCGCTGCCTCGATGGCCTTGTATTTGATCTTACCCGCACCGCCGCCATAGGCTTTGGGGGCGGCAATTTGTTTGCCGGCGTGGCCCTTGAGCCAGGCGGCCCAATCGGGCCACCAACTGCCGGGATGTTCTTTGGCAGCCGCAATCCAGTCGTCCGCACTGGCTGGGAACTTGTCAGCCGGGCCAGTCCAGTAGCTGCGCTTGTTCTTTGCCGGCGCGTTGATCACACCCGCAATGTGGCCTGATGCGCCCATCACAAACCGCTTCTTGCCCGGCAAGACGTGCGTGGACGCGTAGGCACCTTCAATCGGCACGATGTGGTCTTCACGCGAACCGTAGATGTAAACGGGCAAATCGAGCTTGCGCAAATCCACTTTCTCGCCGCAGACCACGGCCTTGCCGGGCTTGACCAGGTTGTTTTCAAGGTAGGTGTTGCGCAGGTACCAGCAGTTCAGTGGGCCTGGCAGGTTGGTGGAATCGCTGTTCCAGTAAAGCAAATCGAACGGCGGCGGCGTCTCGCCCTTGAGGTAGTTGCCGACCACGTAGTTCCACACCAGGTCGTTGGGGCGCAAGAACGAGAAGGTCGAGGCCAGGTCGCTGCCTTTCATCAGGCCGCCCTGGCCCATTTCTTTTTCGCGGTATTGGACAAAGGCTTCGTCGATGAACAAGTCCAGAATGCCGGTGTCCTTGAAGTCCAGCAGCGTGGTTAAAAACGTGGCACTGGCCACAGGTTTTTGACCACGCGCCGCCAGCACCGCCAGCGCCGAGCACAAAATCGTGCCGCCAACGCAAAAACCCAGCGCGTTGATGCTCTTGGCCCCGGTGATGTCTTGCGTGACAGTGATCGCCTTGATGGCGGCGTCTTCAATGTAGTTGTCCCAGGTCTTGGTGCCCAACGACGCGTCGGGGTTGCGCCAGCTCACGACAAAGGTGCGGTGCCCCTGCGCCACGGCGTAGCGGATGAATGAATTTTCAGGCTGCAAGTCGAGGATGTAAAACTTGTTGATGCAGGGTGGCACCAGCAGGAAGGGTATCTCGTAAACTTTAGCCGCTGCACCTGACGCTGCACCTGCGGGGATGGGCTTGTACTCGATCAACTGGAACAGCTCGTTCTCAAACACCACCGCGCCCTCGGTGGTAGCCACGTTGCGGCCCACCTCAAACTGGCTCTCATCCGTCATCGAGACATGGCCCTGCTGGATGTCATGCATCAGGTTCTGCATGCCTTTGGCAATGCTCTGGCCCTTGGTTTCAATCGCTTTTTTCTGGGCGTCGGCGTTGAAGGCCAGAAAGTTGCTGGGCGATGACGCGGCCATCCACTGCTCCACCGCAAAGCGGATGCGAGAGCGGGTCTTGGCATCGCCCTCAACCGCATCGGCCAGGCCCATCAGGGTGCGGGCGTTAAGCAAATACGTGGCAGCCGACAAGGCCGCGACCGGGTTGGTCGACCAGGCCTCCGCCGCAAAGCGCTTGTCGCCGACAATCGGCTTGCCCTGAAAGCCCTGCGTCCACAGACCGGTTGCGTCTTTGAGATACTGCTGCTGCAATTCCTGGAGTTTGTCGGGCGCGAAGCTGATTTGTGGCAGGGGTGCCGCCGGGGTGGAGGGGGCGATGCCGAACCCGCCCATGCCGCCCATGCCGCCAACACTTGCGCCCATGCCCTGGAACGACTGCATGGCTTTGTTCCAGCTCTCAGTCAAGGTTTGCTGAAACTGCTGGGCCGTCTGGGCCCAAATATCGGGGCTGTTTTGCTGCATAGTGTCTCCTCGTTTGTCGAGCATTGGTAAAAACCTCAGTGTCTCAGCTTAGTGTCGCAGTCTGGGGCGATAAAGCCAACGATATTTTTGAAATAAATTAATTATGTACATCATTCCTCTGGCCTGGCTGTATGTTGCGCTCATGATGGCCGTGGCCGAAGCGACCAACGACTACGGCACGGTGCTGGGTGGCCTCATCACCTTTGTACTCTATGGGCTGGGGCCGGTGCTATTGGTGCTTTACCTGATGGGGTCGCCCGCGCGGCGCAAAGCGATCAAGGCGCGTGAGGCCAAAGAGGCTGCGTTGGCAGCAAATGCATCGACTGATGCGATGCCTGAATCAGCCCAGCCAGATGCAGGCAGCCATTCGCCCGGTGCCGCCCAAACGCCGGGCGTCGCGCCGGTGCGAAAAGAACCTTGAGGGGTTGCTGACGGTGCACCAGTGGCGGCTGCTGTCGTTGCCGTAGATATTCTCGATGCCCATGGCCCGTAAACGCAGGCGCGCCAGCCCGGCCAAGTCGCCCAGCCACTTGTCCGGCCCACACGGTTTGAACATCGCCTGTGCCAATGCATCCTGGGCCACAAAAGCATCGCGCACTTCGCCACCTACCTCAAATTTTTCGGGGCCAATGCAGGGGCCGAGCCAGACCAGCGTGTCGTGCGCGGCTGAGCCTTGTGGTGCCAAGGCTTGGGTCAGTTTTTCTCCGGACGGCGTGGCAGGAACCTGATTTACTATTGAATTAGTAGCTACTTGTTCACTATGGACAAGGGCTAGCGCCCTAAATGACTGATAAATCATCTCTAAAACGCCGGATTCGACCTTGCCGGGGTTAGCGGGGTTAGCGGGATTGGCGGGCCCGCCCGCCAGCCCGCGCCAGCCCGCATGTGCCGCACCCACCACCGTGCCTTGCCGGCTGGCAAACAGCACCGGCAGGCAGTCAGCCACCATGATGGTGCAGGCCACGCCGGGGTGACGGGTGATGCAGGCGTCGGCTTGCAGACCCGAGCCCTTTGGCGCAGGACCGTCAAACTCAACCACCTGCGCCCCATGAACCTGCATTAAAAAAACGGGCTTGGCGTGGATCGTGTCCCCCAGCAGCGCCCGGTTTTGCGCCACTTGGCGCACGTCATCGCCCACGTGGTCGCCGAGGTTCATGGAGTCAAATGGCGCATTGGACACGCCGCCAGAGCGTGTGGTGCAGACGGCGCGCACATGCGCTGGTGCGGGCCAATTCGGGACGATCCAGTCGGGGTTCAGGTCAAGCCTCAAAATCAGGGCAGGCAGACGGCTGCGATTTTTTGAAGGCCTCGTGCGCCATGCACGCGTCAAACGCCGCCATGGTGCGCGGCAGACCGTCAAAATTCACCTTGAAGCGCTGGCCGTTGAAAATCTGCGGCACCAGGCAGCAGTCGGCCAGGGTCGGCGTGGCGCCAAAGCAATACACGGACGGTGCCTGGCCCTGCTGCGCGCGCTGTGCTTGCAGCGCCTGCACCTGGCGCTCAAAGCTCTCCAGTCCCTCACGCACCCAGTGCCGGTACCAGGTGTTTTTGGCGTCCTCGTCAACCTTCAGCTCTTTGACCAGGTACTTCAGCACGCGCATGTTGTTGAGCGGGTGAATCTCGCATGCAACCGATTGCGCCAGCGCCCTCACCTGGGCGCGGCCCAGCGCATCGGCAGGCAGCATGCGGGCAGTGGCCGGGTATTTGTCGTCCAGATACTCGATGATGGCCATGGACTGCGAAAGGCGCTGGCCGTCAATCTCCAGCACCGGCACCAGTGCGTCGGCGGCGATGGTCGCGTAGCCCTCTTTTTTATGGTCGCCACGCGCTAGGTGGATCGGCATGTACTCATATTGCAAGCCCTTGAGATTGAGCGCAATGCGCACCCGATACGAGGCGCTGGAGCGAAAATAGTTGTACAGCTTCATGCTGCGGATGCTTTGCTGGACGCCTTGCCTGGCGCTTTAAATGAAGACTCGGCAGACGTTTTGCCCATCAGCAGATCAGCCTGCGCCAGCGCTGCAACAATTTGCACACAGGCTTGGCCCGCCTGCGTGCCCTTGACGACAAAATGTTCGGCAAAAAACCGCTGGTGGTCTTCATGGTCATGGAAATTGAGCGGCGTGAGCACCACCGACAGCACCGGCACGTCGGTCTCAAGCTGCACCGACATCAGGCCGCTGACCACTGCCTCGGCCACAAACTCGTGGCGGTAAATGCCGCCGTTCACCACAAATCCGCAGGCCACGATGGCCGCATAGTGGCCGCTCTGCGCCAGCCGTTTGGCCAACAGCGGCAGTTCAAACGCACCAGGCACTTCCAGCACGTCAATCGATTTGCGGGCAACGCCCTGACGCTTCATCTCGGCCAGATAGGCATCGCGCCCCTGGTTGACGATATCGTCATGCCAGCGGGATTGGATGAAAGCGAAGCGGGGGGTGCTGTCTGGTTTCTTCATGGCGAGTGGCGGTGATCGGTTGAGATGATCGCGATTTTAGTGGCGTAGGCGTGGGCATCGGAGGGGCAGTCGCCCGCGTTGGGATTCACGTGCGGTGGATCATCTCAAACACCGGGGCCGCTGATGCGAAGAAAAAACTAAAAGCTACATTATTTATAGCTAACTATGCACTATGGACAAGGGCTACAGGCATTTTTTATTGGAAAATATTGCGCAATCTGTCAGGTTGCGATACCCGTGCGCTCCAGCATGTCGCTCACCAGTTCCAGGCGCACCAGCGGGTTGTCCAGCGCCATCATGCGCTGCTTCAGCGCCAGCGGCATGGGCAGCAATTCACACCAGCGGTTGGCGACCCAGGCACAGTCGTCCAGCCGGTAGGGCGGCTGCAGCGGCATCTGCGCCGTTGGCACGCCGCGTGTTTGCAGCGTCTTGATGACGCCGCCCAGCGCACTGGCCACGCGTTGCAAATCGTCGGGGATGGGAATCGACTGATCATCTGGCAGGCGCGCCACGTCAGCAATCCAGAGGCCGTGTCTGAGCTTCTCCCGCCGCGAAATCTCGAAGCGCTGCATGCCGGTGCAGCGGATCACCATCAGGCCGGGCTGCGGCACCGTGAGTTCATCAATGGTGGCCAGTGTGCCAACGTCATGAAAAGCCTCGTTGGCAAACCCGTCGCCGCTGGGTGGCGCTGCCCTTGCGCCTCCCGCGCCACTGGCCCCACCTGAGTTACCCGCAGTCTGGGCTTTGGGGGATGCGGGCCTGCGCACTTCTGCGCCTTCGGTGAGCGCCACCACACCAAAGGGCGCGCCGCTCTTGTGGCATTTGCCAATCATGTCCAGGTAGCGGACTTCAAAAATCCGCAGCGGCAAAAAACCGCCGGGGTACAACACGGTGCCCAGCGGAAACAGCGGCAGTGAGGTCAGCGTCAAAGCTTCAGTCATTCAGTGAATTATGGCAACGAACACGCTGCACGGCGCGCGTTCGATCAATGCCCCGGAAATCGAGCCGCGCCACCAGCGCGCGGCCCAGCCGTCCAGGTGCCGGTGGCCCACCACGATCAGGTCAGCCTCGATCTTCTTCGCGTATCGGGTGATCTCGTCAATCGTCTCGCCCATTAGCACTTCGCCCTTGGCGGTGTAGCCCGCGTCCGCCAGGCGGCGCAGCCCTTCGGCCAGCACCGCCTGGTAGGCCTGTTTTTCCCGCTCGGCTGTGCCGGGGTCGTAAATGGCACCTTCAAACGCAATCATGTTCATGGGCGACGCCATCACCGCCACCAGCGTCAGCTCGGCCTGGCTCCACTGCGCGATTTCATGGCAATCCAACAGCGCCTTTTGCCCAGAATCGGAGCCATCGTAAGCCAGCAAAATACGTTTGTACATAGTGCACCTCCAGTTTCCAACACGACTCCCTGTTTTGCTTCGATCTTTATTTGGTTGCAGGATAGGCGCAAACGGGGCTTGTTGCAACTGGCCGTTGAGCGCTTGGCCGGTGGGTGCCGCGCAATGCCTTCATCCTGCGCTGGGTGGGTGCAGGTTTGCACACCTTTTGCACCAACCTTACACTGGGCATCAACCATGAACGCCGAACAAAACCAACTGATCACCCGCATCGGCCCTGGCACGCCGTGCGGCACGCTGATGCGCCACTACTGGCAGCCGGTGGCGCTGCTGGACGAGTTTGATGCGCACTGGCACCTGACATGGCGCTGCGGCCCGTCAAGGCGGTCCGCATTCTGGGCCAGGACCTGGTGCTGTTCAAGGATGCATCTGGCCAGTTTGGCCTGCTGGACCGCGACTGCCCGCACCGGGGGGCAGATCTGTCTTTTGGCCGACGGGAAACTGCGGAGCAAGGCGGTGGCCTGCGCTGCCCTTTCCACGGCTGGAAGTTTGCGGTGGACGGGCGCTGCCTGGAGACGCCAGCCGAGCCGCCAGACCTCAAAATGTGCGACCGCGTGCGCCAGCGCAGCTACCCGCTGATTGAGAAAAGCGGTGTGCTGTTTGGCTGGTTTGGGCCAGAAGGAAGCGTGCCACCGCCCTTCCCCGCATTCGACTGCTTTGCCGCGCCCGCCACGCACACGTTTGCCTTCAAAGGCCTGTGGAACTGCAACTGGCTGCAGGCCTTTGAAGTGGGCATCGACCCCGCCCACCCGTCTTTCCTGCATGTGTTTTTCAACGACGAATCGCTGGACGAGACGGGTGGCAATGCGGCGGGCCGGCAGTTTCGCGCGAGCAGCGCGGGCACGGTGGACGGCGAGCAATGGCCCATGACGCGCATCATGCGCAAATTCAACCAGCCCCAGATCAGCTTTGAGCCTATGCCCTACGGCCTGCGCCTCACCGCCTTGCGCCGGATGAACGCTCAGCTCACCCATGTGCGGGTGACCAACGCGATCTTCCCGCACACGTTTGTGATTCCACTGTCGGAGACCATGACCATCACGCAGATGCATGTGCCGGTGGATGACACGCACACGTATTGGTATTCCATCTTCACCAGCTTTGCCGCGCCGGTAGACAAGTCCGCCATGCGCAACCAGCGCCTGCAATCCAACCCCATGCCTGACTATCTGCCGGTCTCGGGCCGCCACAACCAATGGGGTTTCAACGCGCACGAGCAGCAGACGAGCACCTTCTTGGGCATGGGCGAAGACGACATCAACGTGCATGACCAGTGGGCCTGCGAGAGCATGGGCGCGATTGCCAACCGCACGCGCGAGCACCTGGGCACCAGCGACAAGGTCATCATTGCCAACCGGCGCATGCTGGTCAAGGCGATTGAGGCGGTGCAGGCCGGTGGCACGCCGCCGGGCGTGGCGGATGCCGCTCTCGTGCACGGCATGAGTGGGCCAGACACGGTGGACGGCATTGCGCCCGCTGATGGCTGGGAGGCTTTTTGGCGCGACACGGCAGCGGCGAAACGGGCGGGCGCACCTTGGGCGGCATGACCCCGTTCGCAGAGCTCTGCGGCATCCACAGCGCCGCCCGCCAGGCGTCGCTTAACCAGACCGCGCGCCTGATCGAAGCCAGTGGCGTCGAACTGGTGCGCTTTGCCTGGTGCGACCTGCACGGCACCCTGCGCGGCAAAACGCTGGTGGCCAGTGCGGCCGCCAAGGCCATGCAGGCCGGCGTGGGCATGGTCAGCACGCTGATGCTCAAAGACACGTCCGACCGCACCGCCTACAAGGTGTTTGAAGCCGGTGGCGTGGCCGATTTACCCGGTTTTGAATGCGCCAGCAATTTGCTGCTGCTGGCAGACCCCGCCAGCTACAAGCAACTGCCGTGGGTGCCGAAGACCGGATGGGTTCAGTGCCAGCCCTGGTTTCAGGATGGCACGCCGGTCGCGCTGGACACGCGGCGCATTTTGCAGGCGGCGTTGGCTCGTCTGGCTGCTAAGGGGCTTGGCATGCAATGCGGACTGGAGGTGGAATTTCACATCTACCGCATCCATAATGATAGCGGCCTACGCAGCATGGACAGGGGCTACAGCCCAATGATAATCCCACAGCTGGACCCAGACCAGGCCGCCTGGCCCGGCCAGCCACCCCAAGTGTCGATGATCCACCCCGGCTACAACCTGCTGAGCGAAGCCTGGGCCGACATGAGCGACGAGCCGCAGCGCATCGTTCAGCACACCGCGCAGGCGCTGGGCCTGCCGCTGCTGTCGCTGGAGATTGAACTGGGCCCCAGCCAGGTGGAAGCGGTGTTTGAGGCCACCGACGCGCTGACCGCCGCCGACAACATGGTGCTTTTCCGCAGCGCCGTGACGCAGGCCCTGCGCCGTGCGGGCTATCACGCCACCTTCATGTGCCGCCCGCCGTTTCCCAACATCATGTCCAGCGGGTGGCACCTGCACCAGTCGCTGGTGCAGCTTGCTGATTCTCACCAATCGTTGGTGCAGCTTGACGGTTCGCATCAGTCCCTGGTGGCGAAGGCAGGCGACCGCAACGCCTTCATGTGCGATGCACCCGCAGCAAACACCACGCCGCTCGATGCCCAACACACCCTAAGCACGCTCGGCGAACATTACCTCGCAGGCCTGCTGGCCCACGCCCGTGGCATGGCGGCGCTAGCAACGCCTACCATCAACGGCTTTGAGCGCTACACCCCCAACGCACTGGCCCCGCAATCCATCCTGTGGGGCCGCGACAACCGGGGCGCGATGCTGCGCGTGGTGGGCCAGGCGGGCGACCCGGCGACGCGCATCGAGAACCGCATTGGCGAGCCTGCTGCCAACCCCTACCTGTACATTGCGTCGCAAATTCATGCGGGGCTTGACGGCATCGCGCGCCAGCTGAAGGCACCGCCAGGGAGCACCGCGCCGTACGCCGCGGGCAACGACAAGCTGCCGACGTCGCTCGGTGAGGCACTGGATGCGCTGCAAGCAGATGACGCGCTGGCGCAGGGCCTGGGTCGCGATTTTGTGGGCTACTTCAGCCGCATCAAACGGCAAGAGCTGCGCCGGTTTGACGAGGCAGAAGACAAGCTGGACTGGCAGCGCCGGGAATACTTCAGCAGGTCCTGAAGCCGCAGCTGGAGGTTTTTGCTGGCAAAGCGTTTCGCTATTATATTAATAGCTTTTTATGCACTGTGGACGGGGGCTAAAGGCCATTTTGATAGGTATTTTGGGCAAAATGAGGCTTGTAAGGCCCAAATTCGCCAGACACGGCAAAATGGGTCCTGTGACGCGTGAAGTTACGCGTGAATATTCGCCATACCTACCCAACTCGCCTGTTGCTGCCCAGCTAAACCATGCCCGCCCCATCCATCCTCAATATCCAGCCCCTGGGCCGCCCATGGGCCACCCTTGACCCCTTTCTGTTTTGCGTCTACCACGATGATGCCTACCCGCGAGGCAATGCACACTTCGGCCCGGACGCCTCTTTGGCTGGCCGTGATTTAGGCCAGGACTTTGCTGGCAAGGACGGCTGGCGCATGTACCACGG
>JAYVNK010000440.1:0-3309 GCA_043758475.1 Comamonadaceae bacterium
CTTGGTATCTCCTGTGGATGTTTCGGCGACATGGCCCGTACCCTTATTTGCCTTCGAAAGGTTATTCCAAAAGAAATCCTCATCAACTACGGGTAACCCCTTAAACGCTACAGGTAGTTGCAATTTGCGACAGCCTCCCCGGCGCGTTGAGGGTACCGGGATATAACTGCCTATACTTTGTGCATGATCTCCCTTGCCGACCTCAGAAAAAGCTACGAACGCGCCGAGCTTGACGAAACCGCCTCGCATGCCGACCCGATGCAGCAGTTTGCCCAATGGCTTGACGAAGCCATCAAGTCCGAGGTGCCAGAGCCCAATGCCATGACCCTGGCCACCGTGGCCAGCAACCTGCGGCCGAGCACCCGCGTGGTGCTGATCAAGGGCTATGACGACCGCGGCCTGGTCTGGTACACCAACTACGAAAGCCGCAAGGGCCAGGAGCTGGCGGGCAACCCGTATGCCGCGTTGCAGTTCCATTGGGTCGAGATGGAGCGGCTGGTGCGCATTGAGGGCGTGGTGGAAAAAATCAGCGCCGAAGAAAGCGACACCTACTACCACCGCCGCCCGCTGGATTCGCGCATCGGCGCCTGGGCGTCGCCGCAAAGCGAGGTGATATCAGGGCGCGGCGTGCTGGTGGCCAACGCGGCCAAGTACGCCGCCAAATTCATGCTGGCCCCCCCGCGCCCGCCGCACTGGGGCGGCTACCGCTTGAAGCCCGATACCTGGCAGTTCTGGCAGGGGCGCAAAAGCCGTTTGCATGACCGGCTGCGCTACACGCTGGGGGGTGCAGCGAACGGGGACCCAACGTGGGTGCGGGAGCGGCTGGCTCCTTGACCGGGCAATGGAACCGAATTGAGCACCAAAATTGCGCGTCAACTTGATCGCCCACTTTGAGCAGCGACAATTTGCCCGGCACCCAGCACGCTGCAAAAAGCTATATAAATAATAGCTACTTATGTATATCCGACTAGGGCTATAGCCCATTTTTATACCTAAAACCTGAAAAACCCGCTTGAAAGCCATCCCCATGCCCCAAGTCACCTTCATCGAACACAACGGCAAACAGCATCCGGTCACGGCGACCGAGGGCCTGTCACTGATGCGCGCCGCCATAGACAACAACGTGCCGGGCATTGACGCCGACTGCGGCGGCATGTGCGCCTGCGCCACCTGCCACGTCTACGTCGATGCCGCCTGGGTAGGCCGCACGGGCGAGCGCACGGCCATGGAAAAGGACATGCTGAACTTTGCCGCTGCCACACAGGACAACTCGCGCCTGGCCTGCCAGATTCCCATCACCCAGGCGCTGGATGGCCTGGTGGTGACGATGCCTGACGGCCAGCACTGACCGGCGCGCTACTGCAAGCTCTACCTGCGGCATTTCCCAACGCCTCAATGACCCGACTTTTGGCCACGTTTTCAAGGAGACCCGCGATGAACTCGACCCCTACCCACAGCGCCCACAGCAAAACGGCGATGGCCCGATCCCGCGCCCACGCCTTTGCCATGCCGCTGGATCAGATCGACGTGAGCCAGCAGCAGCTTTTTCAGGACGACTCCATTGGCCATTACTTCGAACGGCTGCGCCGTGACGACCCGGTGCACCACTACGCCAGCGACCGCTATGGCGACTATTGGTCAGTCACCAAATACAAGGACATCATGCAGGTGGACACCACCCATGGCGTCTACTCGTCCGACTGGTCGCAGGGTGGCATCGCCATCTTCCAGTTGCCGATGGAAAACCGGCTGCAGATGTTCATCGCCATGGACCAGCCCAAGCATGACGAGCAGCGCAAAAGCGTGAGCCCCATCGTGGCGCCTGGCAACCTGGCCTTGATGGAAGCCACCATCCGCAGCCGTACCGCCAAGGTGCTCGATGATTTGCCCCGCAACGAAACCTTCAACTGGGTGGAGCGCGTGTCCACCGAGCTCACCACGCAGATGCTGGCCACGCTGTTTGATTTTCCGTTTGAAGACCGCAAGCTGCTGACCTGGTGGTCTGACGTAGCGACCTCGGTGCCGGAAGTGGACCATTTGGTGGCGTCGCAAGAAGCCCGGCTGGCTGAGCTTGGCAAGTGCCTGGCTTACTTCACCAATCTGTGGAACGAGCGCGTCAACGCCCCGCCGAAAAACGATTTAATCTCAATGCTGGCGCACGCCCCTGCCACGCGCGGCATGTCACCGCGCGAGTTCATGGGCAACCTGATTTTGCTGATCGTCGGCGGCAATGACACGACGCGCAACTCCATGACCGGCGGTTTGCATGCGTTGCACCAACACCCGGCAGAGTTTGCCAAACTGCGCGCAAATCCGGCGTTAATCGAAAGCTTGGTGCCCGAAATCATCCGCTGGCAAACGCCCTTGGCCCACATGCGCCGCACTGCGCTGATGGACGCCGAGCTGGGCGGCAAGCAGATCAAAAAGGGCGACAAGGTGGTGATGTGGTATCTGTCTGGCAACCGCGATGAAGAAGCCATTGACCACCCGAATCAATTCATCATCGACCGCGCCCGGCCACGCCAGCACCTGTCATTCGGCTTTGGCATTCACCGCTGCGTGGGCAACCGGCTGGCCGAGATGCAGCTGAAGATTCTGTGGGAAGAAATCCTAAAGCGCTTCCCCGTGGTTGAGGTGGTGGGCGAACCCAAACGCGTGCTGTCAAACTTTGTGCGCGGGTTCACGCATCTGCCGGTGCGGCTGCCTGTGTGATGAGATATCGTCGGATACTATATAGTTTATAGCTACTCATGCACACTGGACAAGGGCTACAGGCATTTTTTTCAGGAATTAAAGGAGATTCAGGCAAAACTGTTCAGCGCAGCGCCGCAACCGCAGCCGCATCCTCCAAGCCTGCGGCAATGCGGAAGGCCAGCCTGAAGCGCTGGCGGTCGTCAGGCCTTTGGTACGGCGGCTCGTTGGTCACGACACGATCCACATAGACGGGGCTCAAGGCGCGCAGGGTCTTGAAGGCAGCCTGCGCCAGCGCAACCTCGCCGGCGCCTGCGGCCACCACCACCAGGCTCATCTGCGCCGTCACGGCGTGGGGTGCATCGCGCACGGATGCCTGCGCGTGCAGCAGTCCTTGCGCATGGTCTTTCAGCGCGAAACAGGCTAGCGCCCGGCAACTGTTGAAGAGGTAAAAATTAGGGTCGCGCGGGCTGCGGCGTGTCGCCTGCTCATCATGCAGCAGCGACTCGGCCGGCAGACCCACCCACAGTTCGACCACGCTCAAATTGCTCCAGGCGTTGGCGTCGTTCGGATTTATTTCCACGCCGCGCTGTGCGCTGGCAAGTGCTTCCACATAGC
>JAYVNK010000441.1:0-3308 GCA_043758475.1 Comamonadaceae bacterium
GTCAGTGCGCCGCGCTGACAGGTTGTCATCTTCCGCACGCCTTGAATGCCCGTCTTGCTTTGACTGCCATCAGTTGGCAGACATCCGTTTGACTTGATCCCAAATTTGAATTCCGCTTGGAAACATGAGTAAAAAACGAACCATGGCCATTGTGGCGGCCGTCACCGTTGTCGGTGCCATTTCTGGCTGGGTGGCTGCCCAGACCTCGGGCACCGCTGGAAAGCCTTTGGCGCCTGCGTCCGCCGCCACTTCCGCAGCTTCTGCTGCACCTGCGGCCAGGACGGACATGCCAACTCCCGTAGCCGCTACCGCTGCCCCGACGCTGGTGGCCGTAGAAGGCATGCCGCCCATCATCGACGCCAACAACCTGTACAGTGAAGTCGGTGCTGACCGCATGAGCCCGGCCGTGGCCGGTGCGCTGGAGCGGGTGTACGTGCCCAACCGGGGTGCCAACACGGTGTCGGTGATTGACTCTGCCACCCTCAAAGTGGTGGACACCTTCAAGGTGGGCATCAACCCGCAGCACGTGGTGCCGTCCTGGGACCTGGGCACGCTGTGGGTGGCCAACAATGCAGAAGGGCGCACCGATGGCAGCCTGACGCCCATCGACCCCAAGACCGGAAAGCCGGGTAAATCGGTGCCGGTGGATGACCCCTACAACATGTATTGGTCGCCCGATGGCCGCTATGCGATAGTGGTGGCCGAGGCCTACAAACGGCTGGATTTCCGCGACCCGGCCAGCATGGAACTCAAATTCTCGATTGCCACGCCCAAGTGCGCCGGCATCAACCATGCCGACTTTGCCATAGACGGCAAGTTTGCATTGTTCACCTGCGAGTTCAACGGCTCCATCACCAAAATCGACCTGGTCAACCGCAGCGTTGTGGGCACCATCAAGCTCAGCCAGTACTTTGCGCGGCCCGATGCGCTGGCCATCATTGCCAAACCCGGCAAGAAACCCGCCAAAGTGCCTGATCCGAGCCAACTGGGCGCGGAGATCTGCACCACGCCCGGCATGCCGCAGGACGTGCGCTCATCGCCCGATGGCAAGATTTTCTATGTGGCCGACATGATGGCCGACGGCGTGCATGTGGTCGATGCCTACAGCTTCAAGCAAATTGGCTTTATCGAAACCGGCATTGGCGCCCACGGCCTGTACCCCAGCCGCGATGGCAAAAACCTGTACGTGGCCAACCGGGGCAGCAACAAGATTCGCGGCACACCGAAGGGCAAAGGTAGCGTGTCAGTCATCGATTTTGCAACCCGCAAAGTCACCGCCACCTGGCCCGTGCCCGGCGGTGGCAGCCCCGACATGGGCAACCTGAGCGCCGATGGCAAATACCTGTGGCTCTCGGGCCGTTATGACAACGAGGTGTACCGCATCAACACCACCAGCGGGGCGATGGACAAGGTCAAGGTAGGCCGCGAGCCGCATGGCCTGACGGTGTGGCCGCAGCCGGGGCGCTACTCATTGGGGCACACCGGCAACTTGCGCTGATGTGAGTTACGTCGCCGTGGCTTGAGTTTCCTGCGCCAACTCGCGCCGCGCGTGCTGCAGCACGGCCCAGCCGCCGCTCAAAGCCAGCGCAGCCATGATGGCAGCCACCGCCAGATCGGGCCAGGCGCTACGGGTGCCCATCACGCCCACAGCGGCAATCATCACTGCGATGTTGCTGATGGCGTCATTGCGCGAGCACAGCCATACGCTGCGCATATTGGCGTCACCTTCCCGAAACGCGTAGAGCATCCACGCAACGCTGACGTTGGCCACCAGCGCCAAAAAGCCGACGGCGCCCATGGTGGCCGCGTCGGGCGGCACACCGTAAAACACGCTCCATAGCGCGCGGCCAAGCACGAACACGCCAAAGCCCATCATGCAAAACGACTTGAGCAACGCGGTGCGCGCGCGCAGCCCAAGTGTGGCAGACAGCACGGCAAGCGACACGGCGTAATTGGCCGCATCCCCGCCAAAGTCAATCGCATCCGCCAGCAGCGACAGTGAGCCTGAGCGGTAACCGGCCGCCAGCTCCACAAAAAACATCGCAGCATTGACCGCCAGCGCAATCCACAGCACCCGGCGGTAACGCGGCAGGTCGACCGCCTGTGCGGGTGCGGCGGGTGCGTGGCTGTGGCCGGGGCTGTGATCGTGGCCAATATCGTTGTGATGTGCGGACATGTATGAGCCTGAAAAACGTCAATCCGCCATCATGCCGCAACGAATCCCCCCAGGCGTTTGCGAATAATGTCATCGGCCTCCTGCATGATGCGGTCAATCAGCACCTTGACGGTAGGTATGTCGTGGATCAACCCGGCCACCATGCCGCACGACCAGGCACCCGCGTCCATCGCGCCTTCCATCATGATTTTGGGGTAGACGCCCGCGACCTCGTTGATGATGTCGTCAAACTTGAGGCTGGCCCCCCGCGCACGCTCTTTCTCCAGCAGGCGCTCCACCGCCGCGTTGTTGAGCACGCGCTCGGTGTTGCGCAAGGGGCGCATCACCAGCCGGGTGTCGAGTTCGCTGGCGGCAACGATGGCGTCTTTGACCTTTTGGTGGATCGGCGCCTCCACCGTGGCCATGAAACGCGTGCCCATGTTCATGCCCTCTGCGCCCAGCGACAATGCCGCCACCAGGCTGCGGCCGTCGGCCATGCCGCCCGAGGCGACAAACGGAATCTTCAGCTCTTCGGCCGCGCGCGGCAGCAGGATGAAATTGGGCACATCGTCTTCGCCAGGGTGGCCGCCGCACTCAAAACCGTCCACGCTCACCGCATCGCAGCCAATCGATTCGGCTTTGAGCGAGTGGCGCACTGAGGTACATTTGTGGATTACCTTGATGCCCGCCTCATGCAGTGAAGGCAGCCATTTTTGCGGGTTGTTGCCCGCCGTCTCCACCACCTTAACGCCGCCGTCGATGATGGCCTTGATGTAGCCGGGGTAGTCTGGCGCTGCCAGCACCGGCAGAAAGGTGAGGTTGACGCCAAACGGTTTGTCTGTCATCTCGCGGCATCGGCGGATCTCATTGGCCAGCATCTCCGGCGTGCGCTGCGTCAGCCCGGTGATGATGCCCAGGCCACCGGCGTTGGAGACGGCTGCCGCCAGCTCGGCAAAGCCCACAAAATGCATGCCACCCTGGATGATGGGGTGCTGGATGCCAAACAGTTCGGTGATGCGGGTTTTCATGGAAGGTGCGTCGGTGCTGTTGAAACGAGGATAACCGTGATCGGCCACAGGCTACATGGCTTAGGCCGATCATTTTGTCACTCTTTTTACAGCAGACGCACTTGCTGTGCCATGTCAATCCCTTC
>JAYVNK010000442.1:0-3298 GCA_043758475.1 Comamonadaceae bacterium
GCGCTGGTGCTGATGCCCAACGACTCCGCCACGCGGCTCAAAGGTGTGCCCGGCACCACCAAACGCGTGGCCTGGTGCCAGCCGATTCCGCTGGAAGAAGTCAAATCGGTCAGCAAGGCGCTGAACTGCTCCATCAACGACGTGCTGATGAGCTGCGTGGCTGGCGCTATCGGGCAATATCTGCTGGCCCATGGCGACCAGGTCAAGGGCAAGGAGATTCGCGCGATGGTGCCGGTCAACCTGCGCCCGATGGAGCATGCTTACAAGCTGGGCAACCATTTTGGCCTGGCGCCCATCGTGCTGCCGATCGGCATCGACAACCCGGTGGAGCGCGTCTACGAAGTGCGTCGCCGCATGACTCAGCTCAAGGGCAGCATGCAGCCATTGCTGGCGTTCGGCATGTTGGCGATGGCGGGTTTGATGATCAAGCCCGCGCAGGACGCGATGCTCAATCTGTTCTCCAAAAAAACCACGGCTGTGATGACCAATGTGCCGGGGCCGCGCGAGAAGCTCAAGTTTTGCGGTGCCACGCTGGAGCAAAGCCTGTTCTGGGTGCCGCAAAGTGGCACGGTGGGGCTGGGCATCTCCATCCTGAGCTATGGCGGCGGCGTGCAGTTTGGCGTAATGACAGACTCCATCCTGTGCCCGGATCCGCAGGCCATCATTGATGAATTTGAGCCCGAATTTGCCAAGCTGGCGATGGTGACGCTGATGTTGCCTTGGGGCGAGTGAGACCGGCTGGTTTGCAAGCCAGTCGGCCAGTTCAGTCCGCCAGTTCAGTCCGCCAATTCAGCCCGAGCCATCTCCACATCCAGGCGCTCCACCGCGTCTGCGGGTTTGAAGGCGGCGGCCTGCTCGTACAGTCGGGTGGCGTCCTTCATTTTCCTGTCGCCATCCAGCATGACCAGTGCGTTGGCGTATTCGATCATGCCGATGGCCGAGCCCGGGTTGAGTTTGAGCCCTTCCTGAAACAGCTTCAGGCCGACGTCTTTCTTTGCGCCGTAGGTCATTCCACCAATCAGCGAGCCGACTTTGTCGATCACCTCGGCGTGAAATGCGCCGAGCGCGATGTGGGCGTCGGCGTGCCGGGGCTGGAGCTTGATGGTGGTCTCCAGCGCGGTCTTGACCTTGCCGCCCAAGCCCCGCGCCAGTGCTTTGGCCACGCTGATACCCTGGCTGTAGCGGCCCAGTGCGTAGGCCAGCCAGTAGTGAGCGTTGGGATTTTTAGGGTCCGTTGCGATCTGTGCCTCGGCGCGCTGGACCACTTCCATGAAAAGGTCAAGCCGGGTTTTTTCTTTCTTCTCAAGGTAGTTGGCATAGATGCAGGCGGCCTTGTTGGCCACGGTGATGCCCGCACCGCCTGCCTTGAGTCCGGCCTGCACGCATTTCTGGAAATCGCCGTTGTGGAAAAGCACCCATGCGTCGATCACATCGGCTTGCACAGGCAGCGGTTCGGCATCACCCGTGTGCAGCCGGACCCAATTGCGCTTGAGGCTGGCGGCGTCAAATTCGTATTCGCCAATCTGGGGGAAAGCTGTCCATTTGGCCACGGTTTTCTCCTCGGGTTGAATTGCTATGGATCGCTATGGATCGCAATGGATTGCTATGTCGGGCTGCTGCTGTAAGCCCCGGCCAGGGTCAACAGGTGCATGCGCTGGCCTGGCTCAAGGTAGGGCACCAGCAGGTTCAAAACGTGGTGCGCACCGCGCAGCAAAGCCAGTTGCGCAGTTTCGGGCTCCAGCGCCCGCCGCGGGTCGCGCACGTATTCAAAGCTCAGCCAGTAGGTCAGCACCACCACCATGCTGGTGGCAGTGGCTTCTACTGCACGGGAATCAATGCTCAAGGCACCACTGCGGCCCATGCTGTCCAGCATCGCCGTGACGGCGCGGGTCTTGTTCTTGAGGACTGATTGAAAATGCGTTTCCAGTCGGCGGTTTTTGCTGAGCAGGTCGTTCAGGTCGCGGTACAGAAAACGGTACTGCCAGATCAGCTCAAACAGGGTGTGCATGAAAAACCAGGCGTCCTCCACATCGCGCACGCCATCGCTGGCGTTGAGCAGCTCGTTCAGGGCGCGCTCGTACCGGTCAAACAGCGAATTGATCAGCTCATCTTTTGCCGGGTAGTGGTAGTAAAGGTTGCCAGGGCTGATTTTGAGTTCGGCCGAGATCAGCGTGGTCGACACATTAGGCTCGCCAAAGCGGTTGAACAGCGCCAGAGTGACCTCAAGAATGCGCTCGGCAGTGCGGCGGGGCGCTTTTTTCACCATGATTGCCTGCCGGTCATGCCATCAGGAGTCGCTGGACCGGGTCATGGCGCAGATCATGATTCACACCGCAGTTCAGCCAAGCACCGCTGCGGGCCGCACCGCCTGTTGGACCACATGGCCCAGATCGTCCATGACTTCCTGCAGTCGCCCGATGGCCTGGCCGATTCGCGTGGGAGCTGGCAGGGCCTGGGTCAGATGGCGCTTGGCGTCGTTCAGCGCGTCGTGATTCAGGCTGATGCCGTGGCGCGACAGCTTGGCGGAAATGCCGGTCTTGTTGGCGCGCAGCATCTGGCGCGTCTGCTGGTAGGCGTGCTCTGCCAGGCGGCGGCGCTGGGCGTAACTGAACGTATTGGCCAGGTAGAGTTCGGGGTCGCGGTGGTCGGGCTCGATCAGGATGATGTCGGTGTTGGGGTAAGCGTGCTCGTAATGTTTCATGCCCAACTCCATTCGCGAGTGGATCATGGAACGGAAGGTCTGGCTTAGCACCGCTGGCAGGCCGCCGTCCACAATGCGCGGAATGGCCCGGCGCTCTGCGGGCAGCCCGCGCTGCATGACCTTGGCAACCTGGGGTGCGGTGGCATTGAACGGCACCAGGGGGTTGAGACACAGCATCAGGTCAACCCCTTCATCCAGGGCGACCGACGCGTGCAGTGTTTTTTTCAATGCGCCGTCTACGTAATACTGGTCGTCAATTTCCACTGGCGGGAACAGGCCCGGCAAAGCGGCGCTGGCCTGCACCGCTTGGGAAATGGGCACGTGGTCCCAGCCAGGGCGGCCAAAGGGCGCTGATTCTGCGCTGTCAAGGTTGGTGGCGACCAGGGTGAGTTTGGCTCTGAGCTTGCGAAAATCGTTGGTGCGGCCCGGGCGCGAAAACAGCTTGGTCAGTTGCGAATCGATTTGGTCATTTGAAAAAATGCCCGTGGGCAAGGCCGCGCCCAACCGGTCCAATGCGTGCGTGAACGATTTACGCTGTACCGCAAGGTGCCACAGCGCTGACATCAGCAGCCCTGCAGCATGATGCCCCGGCGTGAA
>JAYVNK010000443.1:0-10214 GCA_043758475.1 Comamonadaceae bacterium
CCAGATCAACCAGCTCACGATCAACGCGGTGATCTATGCCGAGCTTTGCGCCGTGCCTGGCGCTGCGGATGCCGTAGATCGGCTGATGCACGACTCAGACATGCGCATGGAGCCACTGTCCAAGCCGTGCGCCCGTTTGGCGGGCGAGGCCCTTGCAAAGTACCGAAAACGCAGTGGCACCAAGACAGGCGTGTTGGCCGATTTTTTCATCGGCGCTCAGGCTGAATCAGAAGGCTGGACGATCTTGACGCGCGACCGCGCACGCTACAAAACCTATTTTCCAGAAGTGCCATTGATTTGCCCATGACAGCGCGCCTCATTTGAGCCCACAAATAATTTGTAAATAATATTATGTGACCACATTTACAAGACCGCCCACAAGCAAGACCGCCATGCAAATATCCATCCGTGAGCTCAAGGCCAACCCGGCACGCGCCATTGCCATGACGCAGGGGGGCGAGCGCGTGCAGATCACGTCGCATCGCAAAGTTGTTGCCGAGTTGGTCCAACCCATGCCCCTGCCTTCAAAGCCTGTTGTCTTGTCGGACGAAGAGGCGATGCAACGCCTGCTGGCTTCAGGGGTCATTGCACACCTGGCGACCAAGCCGTTCAAATTGCCCAAACCCATGGTCTTCCCGCCCGGGCCCGACGGGCAGACGATGAGCGACTTGGTCCTGCAAATGCGGGGGCCGCGTTGATTGCCTATTGCGATACTTCGGCGCTGATGAAGCTTTTTGTGACGGAGCAGCACAGCGAACGGATGCAGCGCGAAGCCAACGGCTCGCAGCGCTTGATGGTGAGTCTGCTGACTTGGACTGAAATGCTGGCCGCACTGGCCCTGAAAAAGCGCACGGCACAAATTGACATCTCCCAGATGAACCGAGCCCTGCAGGAGCTGGAATCCGAGTGGCCGCGCTATCACCAAGTCAGCGTGGACGCGGAACTGGCGGCGCAGGCCGGCCAGCTGGCCCTGCGCTTTGGCCTGCGCGCCTACGACAGCATCCAGCTTGCCAGTGCGCACCGGGCGTATCAGCAAATCGGCACCGCACTCACGTTTTTGTGTTTCGACAAGCAGCTCAACACGGCGGCCAGCGGCCTGGGCATCCAGGTCGTGACGTTCTGACCGCCATGCACCCGTCTGAGTCCTTACCAGAAAAGTACCCGGCGACCTATAGACACGCCCTGCAGGCAGTATTACCCAAGCTGTCAGGCTTGCAAAGCCAGGTAATTCAAGCACTATTTTCAGCACCAAAACACACACAAAGTGCCGGAGCCATCGCTCGTCAGCTCGGCGTGCACAACGTAAACATCAGCCAGGCCTTGTCCCAAATTGGAATGGCGATGCTTGAGGATATGGATATCCCGCTTGATCAGGCTGTCCAGCTTTTCCCCCGGCAATGGCGCATTCTTGCGATCACCGGTAGATCGAATCTGGTCAAGGGTTTTCCATGGCAGCTACGCCCAGAAGTTGTTGAGGTGTTGAGCAACTATGAACAAACGAACGACCAGATTGATGCCGATGAGCTCATTGCACGCGAACCCCTGACGGAAGGTATGCCAGGTGCAATTACTGAGACCACTAGACGCAATGCACTTGCTCGCGCGCAATGCCTTGCGGCGTACCGCCCGTTAGTCTGCCAAGTGTGTGGCTTGGATTTCGTTCAAACCTATGGTGCGGAATTTGGTGTTTGCTTACACGTACACCACCTCAATCCTCTGGCCCAAGCGGATGGCGTACGTTTCGTTGATCCGATGACAGACTTGGTGCCTGTTTGTCCTAACTGCCATGCAGTGATTCACGCGCATGGTGAAGTCCGTAGTCTAAGTTTGGTGCGGGATTTAATTCAGAAAAATATGATGAACTGCCCATGACCGACTCCGTGTTCCTGCCAAAAACCCAATGCATCATGCGTCAGCACCGAGGTTTATGACATGAGCCTGTACAGCACGCAGAAATTCCTCTACCACCTTAACCGCGACGCAGAGGTTCAACGCCGCTACCGCGCAGTTGGCGAAGAGCGTGCGCAGTTGTTGCAGGCTTACGACCTGACGGACGAGGAACGCAGGGCGATCAATGAAGGCGACATCGGCAAGCTTTACGTGCTGGGCTGCAACGGCCAGTTGCTGATGCACTTTGCGCCGCTATTGGGCGTGGCTTGGGCCGACTATCTGGAGGCCATGCGCGAAGGGGTGCGCCGATACGGGCCGGTGCGGGCGGGCATTTACGCGATGACGACATCCACTGACGAGAAAGTTGCAGGAATATGACCCGCACGCACTCCCACTTCGTTTGGTCGCTGGACGGGCCGATGCCAGAGGCAACGTCTCTTCGCGCTGTCCAATCCTGCACTGGCAGGATTGGAGCCGCAGCACTCAGCCCCGAGGGGGCCCTCGCACCCAGGGGCGGCCCATCGGTGCCCAGCATGGCTCCTGGAGAACTCTGATGAGTCTCGTTTTCGCCGGCATTTGCAGCCACGCCCCCGGCATCACAGGCCGTGCGCATCTGGCTGACCCGGCAGTCAAGGACGCCTTCCACGCGCAGTTCCGCCGCATGGGCGAGGCTCTGGATGCGGCCCGGCCCGACGCGGTGATCATCGTGGCGGCCGAGCACTTTGCCAATTTCTTCATGAACAACATGCCTGCCTACGCGATGGGCATGGCTGACAGTTACGAAGGCCCGATTGAAGACCCGGCCTGGCTGGGCATTGCCAAAACCCGCATCCCCGGCAACGCGGCGCTGTCAAAACGCTTGGTGCAAAGCGTGATGCACACCGTGGACGTGGCCTACGCCGAGGAGTGGAAGTTTGACCACGGCATCATGGTGCCGCTGAACTTTCTCACGCCCAAGTACGACAAGGCCATCATCCCCGTCAACATCAACTGCCAGGGGCCACCGCTTACGCCGCTGCACCGCACCTGGGCATTTGGCGAAGCGCTGCGCCGCGCCTGCGACAGCGTGCCGGAGCGGATTGCGCTGGTCGGCACAGGTGGCATTTCGCACTGGCCGGCCACGCCGGATTCCGGCAAGATCAACGAAGCGTGGGACCGCGAGTTTCTGGCGCGCTTTTGCCGCAACGACAAAGCCGCGTTGCTGGATTACACCGATGAAGCCACCTACCGCGAGGCGGGTCAAGGCGGTTTTGAGATTCGCAATTTCATCGCCGTGGCGGCGGCGGCGCGTGGCCAGGCAACGGTGTGGCATTACCAGCCGATTCCGATTTTTGCGGTGGGCTGCACCGTGGCCGTCATGAACGTGGACTGAACCCGGAGAAACTCGCATGCCGCATCTCGTCATCCTCTACACCCCCAATCTGGAGGCCAAAACCGACATGACGGCGCTGTGCCGCGCGCTGGCCGACACCATGATTGCGCAGCGGGACGAGGAAGGCAATCAGGTCTTCCCCACCGGCGGCACGCGCGTGCTGGCCTACCCCGCCGCGCACTATGCGGTGGCCGACGATGGCTCGGCGGGGCGGGCTGCGGGAAAAGCGTTGGGATGGGCCGGTGGCGACGCAGGCGATGGGGGTGATTACGGCTTCGTCTACCTGAATCTGCGGATGGGGGCCGGGCGGTCAAATGCTATTAAAAAGGAAGCGGGTTATGCACTGTTGACCAGGGCTATAGCCCATTTTGATCCTCTTTTCGCGCAAAACCACATCGGCATCACGCTGCAGGTGGATGAAGGGCACGAAGCGTACAACGGCAAGCACAGCAATATTCATCCGCTGTTTCAGTAGTGACCGCTCTGGCCGCACCACCGTTACGACATCAGCACACACCCATTCAAACCTACTTTCGCACCCCTGCCTGCATGTCCATGTTCAGCCCACAACTTATCAACCAACTCGCCGCCGAGCTGCACCAGTCAGAAAAAACCCGTGTGCAGATCGAGCATTTTTCCAAGCGCTTCCCCGGCATGACGATTGAGGACGGCTACGCCATTTCACGCGCCTGGGTCGCCATGAAGATTGGGGAAGGCCGTACCGTCAAGGGCCACAAGATCGGCCTGACCTCGCGCGCCATGCAGCAGGCCAGCCAGATTGACGAGCCCGATTACGGCACCCTGCTGGACGACATGTTTTTCACCCCGGGCAACATCCCCGCCGCGCGCTTCATCGCACCGCGTGTGGAGGTGGAACTGGCCTTTGTGCTCAAGCACAAACTGGAGGGCGCGAAGCTGAGCATTGACGACGTGCTGGATGCCACCGACTACGTGACCCCGGCCATCGAGATCATCGATTCCCGCATCGAGCAGTTTGACCGCTACACCCAGGTCATGCGCAAAGTGTGTGACACCATCTCCGACAACGCCGCCAACGCCGGCATCGTGCTGGGCGGCAGCAAGACCTTGCCGCGCGCAGTGGACCTGCCTTGGGTCGGTGCCATCCTGCGCCAGAACGGGGTCGTCGAAGAAACCGGCCTGGCCGCCGGCGTGCAGGGCCACCCCGCCATTGGCGTGGCCTGGCTTGCCGCCAAACTGAGCGCCTGGGGCGAGTGCCTCGATGCGGGTGAGGTGGTATTGGCAGGCTCATTCACGCGGCCCGCACTGGCCAAACCAGGCGACGTGTTTGATGCCGATTACGGCGCGCTGGGCCGGTTTGAATTTAAGTTCATCTAAAGGAAAAAAGTGAAAACACCCATCAACCCCTTCAAGCTCGCCCTTGCAAACAAGCAGGCCCAGATCGGCCTGTGGCTGGGTCTGGCGGATTCTTACGCCACCGAAATGTGCGCGGGGGCCGGTTTCGACTGGCTGCTGGTGGATGGCGAACATTCGCCCAATGACCTGCGCACCATCCTGCACCAGTTGCAGGCGATTGCCGCCTACCCGGCGTCGCATGCCATCGCACGGGTGCCCATGGGCCACGGCAATGTGGGAGAAATGCTGATCAAGCAATACCTTGACCTGGGCGTATCCACTTTGCTCGTTCCGATGGTCGACACCGCCGCGCAGGCCAAGGCGCTGGTGCGCGCCATGCGATACCCGCAAAACGATGGCAAAGGCGGCATCCGCGGCATGGGCGGCGCACGCGCGTCCGGCTTTGGCCGCAACGCTGCCTACACGCTGGAAGCCAATGCAGAGGTCTGCCTGCTGGTGCAGGCCGAAACCCAAACCGCGCTGGACAACCTGGACGCGATTGCGGCGGTGGAAGGGGTGGACGGCGTGTTTATCGGCCCGGCTGACCTGTCGGCATCACTCGGGCATGTGGGCAACCCGACGCACCCGGCGGTGCAGGCCGCCATTGAAGACGCCTTCAAACGCATCATCAAGGCCGGTAAGGCCGCAGGCATCCTCACGCCCGACGAGGCGCTGGCGCGGCACTATCTGGAGCTGGGTGCGACCTTCGTCGCGGTGGGACTGGATACGAATCTGCTGGTGCGCCATACCAGCGCGCTGGCGGCGCGGTTCAAGACGGCTGCACCGGCGGTGCCTGCGAGCAAGACCTATTGAGACTTTGCTGAAACATCACTTAAACCCCGCTGGAACCCTGTCAAAACCCTTCGGTTGATCGACTCACTCTATCTGGGGAAATGCATGAATGCCGTCTTGAAACCTTCCACCGCCACCGCCATGCACCCCGACGAATGGGCCGCCCGCGTGCAACTGGCCGCTTGCTACCGCGTGTTTGCCATGCTGGGCTGGGTGGAGATGATCTACAACCACATCACCGTGCGTCTGCCGGATTCGGTGACGGGGGGAGCGGCTACCGCCGGGGCCCCAACAGCTACCAAAGGGGCCCCAAAACCCGCGGAGTTCCTGATCAACCCCTTCGGCCTGCACTACAGCGAAGTCACGGCCAGCAACTTGGTGAAGATCGACCTGAAAGGAAACGTGCTGGACGGCTCTACCTTCCCGGTCAACCCGGCCGGCTTCACGGTGCATGCAGCGATTCATGACGGCCTGCCGGACGCCCACTGCATCATGCACACCCACACCACGTCGGGCGTGGCTGTGGCCTGCCTGGAAGGCGGCCTACAGCAGACCAATTTCTACACCGCGCAGCTGCACAACATGGTGGCGTACCACGACTTTGAAGGCATCACCATTCACGCCGAAGAAGGGCCGCGCCTGCTGGCCAGCATGGGCAACCGCCAAGCCGTGATTTTGCGCAACCACGGCCTGCTGGCCTGGGGCAAGACGCTGCCGCAGACCTTTGCGATTTTGTGGACGCTGCAGCGCGCCTGCGACATCCAGCTGGCCACGTTCAGCATGGGGGCCATGGGTGCAAAGGCGATCCCGGTTTCACCAGCGGTTGCAGAGCGCTGCACCCGCGACGCCCTGCAATACCCCGACAAAGGGGGTGGCGAAGACGTGTTCAACGCGATGGTGCGCCAGGTAGACCGCATTGACAGAAGCTACCAGGATTAGAGACAATTTGCGATTACTATAAAAACAATAGCTACTCATGCACAGTACACAAGGGATAGAGGCCAATTTTACAGGTAAAACTCGGCAAAGAGTCTGTATTTACGGCGCGGGTGCCATGGGCGGCTGGCTGGGTGCCGGGCTGGCCAAGGCGGGCTGCGATGTGAGCGTTGTCGCGCGCGGGGCCACCCTTGAAGCGCTGCAAACCCACGGGCTGCGGCTGCAGCAGGGCGAGGCTGTCTCATCGCATGCCGTGCAGGCCAGCGCCAATCCGGCGGAGCTGGGCGTGCAAGACCTGGTGGTCATCGCCGTCAAGGCCCCCGCCTTGCTGGAGGTGGCGCAGCAGATTGCACCCTTGATCGGCCCCGACACGATCATGCTGACGGCCATGAACGGCGTGCCGTGGTGGTTCTTCCAGGGCTTTGGCGGCGTGTATTCCGGCACCCAGCTCAAGGCGGTGGACGCGACGGGTGAAATCGCGCGGGCCATTCCACCGGCCAGCATCGTGGGCTGTGTCGTGCATGCCAGTTGCTCGGTCACATCGCCCGGGCTGATCCGCCACCATTTTGGCAATGGGCTCATCATCGGCGAGCCGTCGGGTCAGGTCACTGCTCGGGTGCAGGCGCTCGTTTCCGTGTTGGGCCAAGCGGGCTTTATCGCCAGCGTGTCATCCCAAATCCAGAAAGACGCCTGGTACAAGCTCTGGGGCAACATGACGGTCAACCCCGTCAGCGCCATGACCGGCGCCACCACAGACTTGATCATGGGCGACGAGCTGGTGCGCAACTTCATCTCCAGCGTGATGCTGGAAGCCAAAGAGATTGGCGCGCGCTTGGGGCTCCCCATCGACCAACAACCGGCGGACCGCCATGCCATCACGCTCAAGCTGGGCGCTTTCAAAACCTCAATGCTGCAAGACGTGGAGGCTGGCCGTGCGGTGGAGCTGGACGCGCTGGTGACCGTGGTGAAAGAGTTGGGCGCGCTGACGGGCGTGGCCACGCCTTTTACCGATGCGCTGCTGGGCTTGAGCCGGTTGCATGCGCGGGTGAGGGGTCTTTATTGACAGATATCCAAAATGGCTCCAGAATGGATTTAAACATCCATTCTGGAGTGAATATGTCAAATCTTTCTGTCAAAGATGTGCCCGAGCAATGGGCTGAAGCCTTGCGCCAGCGGGCGGCGCGCAACCATCGGTCGCTGCAAGGCGAGTTGATGGCCATCATTGAAGCAGCAGTGCGCGATGGTGCGCCGCCTGTCGGCAATGATCGTGATGCAAATATGTTCAGCAACGTTTCAACCAACCCCTACAGCGGGCGGGCGGCTGGTTTCGGATCTGACCGTTTTGGCCACCCGACGATGCGTCAGGGCTGGAAGTCGGTTGAACAGGTGGCAGTCGAGCTCAATGCGAAATACCCGGAGCCAGTCTTGGGGCAACCGCTAGGTGCAGACATCATCCGCGAAGAACGCGACGCGCGATGAGCCAGGAGCCGCGCATTCTGTACGTTGCCGAGCCGCCGGCCCAGTATTTGGCCCGCCCGCCTGTGGTGGTTGATTGCAGCGTCGTCGCGGGGTTTATTTTTCGGGAACCCTCCATGACCGAGGCCCAAGCCAAAATGGACGGGCGTGACCTGAAAGGCCCTTACCTGCTGCCCATCGAGATTGCCAGCGTCGCGCTGAAAAAACACAAGGCGGGCTTTGTCGATGTTTCCACCCTGGGTATGGAAACTTTTCTGTCGCTGTCGGTCGAGCTCAGCCCGGTCAAACCAGCGCAGGTGCTGGCAATCGCCATCCGCTACAAACTCTCCACCTATGACGCTGCCTACCTGTGGCTTGCGGCAGAACTCAAAGCGCCACTCGCCACGTTTGACGAGCAACTGGGCCGGGCGGCACAGGTGCACCTGGCAAGCCTGTGACAAACGCCCAACCTGCCCCGGCCCGCGCCTTAAGCGGCACCGCCTTCGCCACGCTGTTGCTCATCGCACTGATGATGGGGGCCAACCACGTGGCGGCGCGCGTGGCTTTCAACAACGGGTTGGACGTGGCCACGGCCGTGGCGGTGCGCAGCGTCGTCACAGCCATCGTTGTGTCGCTGCTGGTCATCATGCAGGACGTATCTTTGGCAACCAACGCCCGCCACAAGCGCTTTTTGCCCGCCATCGGCTTGCTGATTGGCGTGCAAAGCCTGTGCCTGTATTCTGCGGTGGCGCGCCTGCCGGTGGCGCTGGCGCTGCTGGCGTTCAACACCTACCCGCTGTGGGCGGCCTTGTGGGACCGCGTGCTGTACCAGCGGCGCACCGACCCGGCAGTGCTGAAAGCCATGCCAATCATGCTCATCGGCTTGGCCATGGCGCTGGACGTGTTTGGCGCCGCCTCGGGCTTGGGCGCGGCAGGCCAGTGGAGCCGCATTGGTGCCGGCGTGGCGTTTGCAATCACCGCCGGGGCCACATTTGGCCTGGCCATGATCCTCACGCAACGCGAAGCGGGAGACCTGGATGGCCGCCTGCGCACCGCCAGCACCATGGCCATCACCGGCCTGATCGCGCTGGCCGTGGTCGCCGCGCAAGGCGGCTTTCACCTGCCGCAGGCCACGCCCGGCTGGTGGGGTCTGGCCGCGCTCACATTTTTGTACGGCACCGCCTTCACCATCATGTTCACCGTGCTGCCCAAGCTGGGCGTGGCTGGCAACTCGGCCATCATGAATGTCGAGCCCGTGTTTGCGCTGGTGCTGGCGTGTCTGATTCTGGGCCAGTCGATTGCCGCCATTCAAGTCGCCGGGGCGCTGCTGGTGGTGGGGACGGTGATGGTGCTGGGGCTAAGAAAACGGTAGCGCAAGCGGTAGCGATGCCCGCAGCCGCAGCCACAGCAACGGGCGCAGAATAAGCGCTGTTCACACAATCCAGGGACAAGCCATGCTGCTCACCACCCAAGCTAAAGGCGTCTACCCGTCTACCCGTCTACCCAATAGCGCCCACGCCGTTCCTTGACGATGGCAGCATTGACCATGCATCCCTCGACCGGTTGACCGGTTGACCGACTTTTGCCTTGGCTGCGGCGCAACCGGCATCACCGTGCTGGGCCAGTTGGGCGAAGCCCCCAAGCTGGAGCACGCCGAGTCCGTCGCCATCGCATCGCATCGCAAATGATCCACCGTGCCAGCAAGCTGCCCGTCACCGTCGGACACTACCGGCAGGCGGCAGACGTCATTGGCCATGACGTGCCGTTTGTGCTGCAAGACTACCCGCTCACATTCTCGGTGCAGATGACGCCGGGCGTGATTCGCCGCATCGTGACCGAGATCCCGCCTTGCACCCTGCTCAAGCACGAAGACTGGCCGGGGCTGAAAAAAATCACCACCCTGCGCAGCTTTGGGCGTGACGGCAGCATGCGCCACATCCCGATTTTGTGCGGCAACGGCGGGCTCTTTTTGAACTATGAGATGTCCCGCAGTGCCGATGGTGCCAACACCGGTTACTGTTTTGCCGACATGCTGTGCGATGTGGTGCGGCTCTGCGCAGCGGGCCAGACCGAAGAAGCGCACGACCTGTTTGACGCCCACCTGCCGCTGATCCGCTACGGGCAGCAGCCCGGCGTGGGCCTGGCGGTGCGCAAATACGTGATGACGCGCTGCGGCAACCTGACCAGCGCCGCGCAACGCAAGCCCGCAGCGCCGATGTCAAAAACAACCCAGGCAGAGGTGGAGCATCTGGCGAAGCGGCTTGCGCGGAATGATGCGCGGGCGGGTTGGTAGGGGTCAGCAAGACTTGTGTAAATGGGTGTGAATGGGTGTATTTTTGGCACCGCGACTTCATAGTATTGGGTGTAAATGGGCGTATTATTGGTTAAATGCTTT
>JAYVNK010000444.1:0-3294 GCA_043758475.1 Comamonadaceae bacterium
ACTTGAGGTTTCGTCGAAAAAATTTCTGCAATTTGATCTGTGATTCGACCTTCATTAAGTCCTTTTAGGATTACAAACGGTTGCATCATTGGGTCCGAAAATCTATACCGATAATTTCTGGCGGCACCGAATCGCTGCAGCACGCTTCCTCTTTCCGGTTCGCAAAAAGCGTTCATATGAAGTGCAAAAGTGGATGGCTGATAATTCTTATCTGGCAGTATCTTATTTAACGGACTGGTCACTGCTGACTGCTGGAATCGACCAAGTTCATCAGTATTCGCGAACGCGCAGGCCAACAATACGGCAGGATAAAGTGTATCGTCGCCTCGTTGACTCCTGATGGCCATTACATACTTTTCTTTGATAGACTGATCTAGATCAACTATGGACCTTTCCAGTGCTTTGTCCACATCAGTGTGTGTGACAACTGTTTTTTTGTTGTCGATACTGTATCTTGCGGCATTCATGGCAATCAGGTGGGCGTAGTAAGGAAGACCTCGCGACAGGAATACAATTTTCCAAACTGCATCCGAGTCGGTTTGAATTCCGCACCGGGTATACCTTTTCAAAATTAATTGTTTGACCTCTTCGGGTGACATGCGCGGCATCCTGATTTGTATGAGCGCACGTGTTACAGACTCATGCCCTCTAATAAGCGTGGAGATATCCTCAGCAACGCCGACAATGACGACAGTTGCATTGACTGAATAATCTGACAGTGATTTTATGGAATCTGCAATCAAATGTACTGTTGATTGATCCTTGACTCGATCAAACTCATCTAGGACTATTATTGGGGTATGGTTATTAGTAAAATCAGACAGAACCAACTGAATATCATCGGGAGACAGCTCTGCATTAAAGTCGTCAGAAAGTTTCTTAGTTATTTGCTGCCCATCCAAGTTAGAAGTTACATAGCTCATCCGCTTGAAGACTTTTTTCCAAAGGGTAGTGAATGTGTCACTCGGATCTGCATTTACTCGCACATAAATCAGTTCCTTATTTGGTCTGTGCATCACCAAACCTAATATGTTTACAAGTGAGGTTTTCCCGACACCGCGCTCCCCATAAACAATCGCGTGGCGTCCCCGTTGATTTACCGCATCAACTAGGGCTGAAATTTGAGATGTCCTACCAGAAAACAGGTCTTTCTCCTGAACGGGTGCGCCAGGGGAGAAAGCTTCTGTGATGTCTGCGCGCGTGGCGTCCCAGTCTTCTTGAGATTGCGGCTTTTTGATTGCTGTGGTGAGGCTTTGTTTGGATAACATCTTGCGATTATATAGACAAAATATAAGTAAAACAAGCAAAATAGCGTGCTTTCGCTCGCGCTGCGCAAGCTATTTCAAGTCTATGGGTTGTTCAATTCAATGGGCTTGATGTTGAATTGATGGATGTTGCTTCGAGCCATGCAACTCCTACAGCCCGCACTTAAACTGGAATCTCAATCTCGGAATTCACTGGTCATGACCCATTTTCCAAAGCACGACGACGCCTGGTACCGCGCCCGCCTCGCACCACCGCAAGGTCAAAATATCCGACCACGCGTCGTCATCGACACCGACGCCGCCAACGAGATTGACGACCAGTTTGCGCTGGCCTGGGCGCTGCTGTCCCCCGCGCAGCTAGACGTGCTGGCCGTCTATGCCGCGCCGTTCTCGTTCGCGCACCGGCGCACGGCCTTGCCTCAGGCACCGGCAGGCGCTGCGCCGTTCAACCCGCCAGCGGTCGGCATGCAGCGCAGCTACGATGAAATCCTCAACGTCTATGACAAGCTGGGGCTGCCCTCGGTCGGGCGTGTCTGGCGCGGCAGCGCGGGCTACCTGCCATCGCGCACCGAGCCGCTGAAGAGCGATGCGGTAGACCACTTGATCGCCACCGCGCGCGGCAGCCCGCCGGATCAACCTCTGTACGTGCTGGCGCTGGGCTGCGTCACCAATATTGCCAGCGCGTTGCTGCTGGCCCCCGACATCGTTGACCACATCGTGGTGGTGTGGACCAGCGGTTTCCCGTCACACGCGCCGCACGTCAACAACTCCTTCAATCTGGAGCAGGACCTGCCCGCCAGCCAGTGGCTGCTGGACAGCGGCGTGCCGCACGTTTACCTGCCCGGTTACCACGTGGGCGCGCAGTTGCGGCTGTCGCTGCCCGAGGTGGAGCGCTACGTGCAGGGCCGTGGCCCCATCGGCAACTACCTGCACCACCTGTTCACCCACAACCCGCTGTGGCCCGTGCTGGGCACTGACGGCAGCAAGCCGCACAGTTGGGTTATCTGGGACGTGATCAACATCGCGTGGATGGTCAACCCCCAGTGGGTGCCCAGCGAACTCGTCCACACGCCGCGCCTGGATGCGGAACGGCGCTGGCAGCCGGACGCTGCGCGGCATCTGATGCGCGAGGCTTATGGGGTGCAGCGGGATGCGATTTTCAATGATCTGTTTTCTAAGCTTGATTTGCTGGTGTGATGGGGCTCTGGTGAATATGCTCCCAATGCTTTCGTGCAAGCTTGGTGGGCGAGGCGGCGAGCAGCGTGCACACATTCTGCGGTTCACTCGCGCAGATGTGTTTGTAGCGCACACCGATGGCTTGCGCGACCGCGATGGTTGGCGCACCCGGCGTTGTAGCATGCGCGAATTGGCCCCGCGCCCGCGTGCTCACTGATCGGCGCCCTTGGCAGGCTTGGTTTGCGGGCTGGGGAGTCAATGGAGTAAATTTCAACGTGTTTCAACAATAGAAACAGTCTGTAGCCCCCGTCGCAGATAAATAGATAGCTATATAAGACATAGTATTTCCCAGATTTGACTTGAGGTCCCGCGCAGGGGAGGCGCTGCGAATTGCCAACCCAAAGCTATCAATGCAAACGGCACGGTTGACACCTCGCTCAAGCCTGAAAACAAGGCCATGCTCAAGACCGCTGCTGGCGGCACGCTGGCCGCAACGTCTTCCGGCGGCAAGGTCATGGTCACCGATGAAAAGGGCGGCGCTGCCACCGTGACCATCGCCGACGTGTACCAGTCCAACGGCGTGATCCACGTGGTTGACAAGGTCCTGCTGCCGAAATAATTTCTGCCCGCCCCCGTTATCGGGGCAAGCATGAAATAAAAAAAAGCCCCCGCACGGTTTGCGCCGTGAGGGGGCTTTTGTTTGTAGCGGCTGTTCTCAGGCGCCGGCAACCACCTTGTTGCGCAGCACGCCAATGCCTTCGATCTCCGATTCGATCTGGTCACCGGCCTGGTTGTAACCTTTGGCCGGGATGAGCTTTTCGCCATTCTCGGGCGGCATCCAGTTGCCGCCCAG
>JAYVNK010000445.1:0-3290 GCA_043758475.1 Comamonadaceae bacterium
CACTTGTGGACGCGACGAGGCGCATGAAACTGGGCACCGGCACGCTTAACATGCCCAATCATCACCCTGCAGCCATCGCCGCGCAAATTGCCATGCTGGACCACCTGCTGGGCGGGCGCTTCATTCTGGGCATCAGCCCCGGCGCACTGCCATCCGATGCCGAGGCGTTTGGCAACATGGACCTGCCGCGCCCGGCGATGTTTCTTGAAGCCATCAACCAGGTGTTGCAAATTTGGGCCACGCAACCGCCTTACAACCTCAAGGGCGAGCACTGGAATATCTCGACCGCGCGCACCTACATCCCTGAGACCGGCATGGGCACCATTCCCCAGCCGCTGCAACGCCCACACCCGCCCATCGTGGTGACGGCAGTGGCCCCGTTTTCCCAGGGCATCACCGAGGCTGCGGCGCGGGGGTGGGATCCGATTTCTGCCAACTTCCTGCTGCCGGTCTGGGTCAAGAGCCATTGGGGCAAGTACGTGGAAGGCTGCGCCCGTGCCAATCGCCCGGCAGACACTGCGAACTGGCGCGTGGCCAAGACCGTTTTCGTTGCGAACGACGAGGCAAAAGCTGCGGCCTACGCCACAGGCAGCGACGGCCCTTACTTCTACTACTACCGCTCGCTCTTCAACAAACTCAAAAGGCGCGGCGCGCTGGGCGTGTTCAAGGCTGATCCAAAGCAATCCGATGACAGCGTGACGCTTGAACAGGTGGTTGCCAAGCTGGTGATTCATGGGTCTCCAGCCCGGGTTGCGGACAAGCTGTTTGCTTTGACAGAGGAAACCGGCGACTTTGGCACCCTGCTGTACGCCGGTGTGGACTGGACAGACCGGGCCCTGGCCCGAAATTCGATGACTTTGATGGCGGAAAAAGTGTTGCCCATCATGAATGCCTGAACCCACATCTGCAAACAAGGCGGCCAGGCAACCCAGGTCATGAGCACCCGCCGCTTCAAAGTCACTCGCCTCGACCTGCCGCTTGAGGGTGCGAGCTTTGATGCCATCATCAACGCAGAGTCGGCACTTGAGCTTCAGATTGGACCCGCATTCGGTGATGACGCCGCTGCCTGGCAAGCGCTGTCAAACGCCCACACATACCATGTGTCGTCTGCACGGGACGACATGCCTGCGCCATGGTTTGTCGCCGCGCCGCTGCTCGCGCGCTGCCCTGACTTGCTCGCAGTGTCAAGTTACGGCGCGGGATACGACACGGTGGATGTGGATGCCTGCACTTGGGCCGGCGTGGCCGTGATGAACCAGGCCAGCAGCAACGCCGGCGCGGTGGCCGAGCACGCCTTGGGCCTGATTCTCGGACTGTCAAAACGCATCGGCGAGTCTGACCGCCGACTGCGTCGCGGCGAGCGCTTCAGGCGGCAGGACGCCATCGGCTGCGACCTTGACGGGGGTGCACGCTTGGCATTGTGGGAATCGGCCAGGCGGGTACCAGGACGGCACAACTGGCCCGCGCCTTCGGCATGACGGTGCTTGCCAGCGACCCATTTGTCGCGCCTGATGACATTGCACGCCGGGGCGCAGAACCGGTGTCATTGCAGACGCTGCTGCACCGCGCCGACGTGGTCTCCCTGCACTGCCAGCTGGATGCGGGCAGCCGTGGCTTGATGGGTGCGCCAGAATTTGCCAGTATGAAGGCCGGCGCGCTGTTCATCACCACCGCACGCGGGGCATTCATGACGAAACTGCATTGCTCACTGCGCTGACGTCTGGCCCCTTGGGCGGCGCCGGACTGGACGTCTGGGCAATTGAGCCGCCGGTGCCCAATCACCCGCTGCTGGGGCTGGCCAATGTGCTGGCCACTGCGCACACTGCGGGCGTTACATACGGCTCGCGAAGGCAGATGGCCACCAGGGCGGCCAGCCAGATCGTGGCGCTGGCCGGTGGCTCCCGCCCGCTGCGGCTGGTCAACCCCGAGGTGTGGCCGCGTTACGCAAAGCGCTTTGAGCAGGTGCTCGGCAGGCGGGTGCTGGCCAGCTGAATTGCAATTTTTAGATGAGCCCTGACCGTTATCTGCCTACCTTCGATGTCCTGAACCTTCTTGTACAACACAAAGCCGGCCTGCGCCAGACGGAGATCAAGGAGGCCCTGAATTTGCCAGTCAGCAGTGTGCACAACATGCTGCAAACCATGGTGAGCGCCCAGGTGGCAACGGTCACCGACGAACTTCGCTATTCCGTAGGACCGCGGGCCGTCGCTCTGGCGCTGCGCACCCAGCAGTCGCTTGACATCCGCACCGTTGCACGCCGCCATCTGCAAAACCCTGTCAAAGAGATTGGCGACGGCGTTTACCTGGCCCAGCATGTGGGCAAGCGCGTGATTTACGCTGACCGCTGCCTTGGCACGCAACGGATATCGCTGGACATTCGCCTGGGCGAGCCGCTGTTTCTGCACAGAACCGCCACAGGCAAGCTGTTCGCGGCGTTTGATGCCAGGCTGGGCACACAAGCGCTGTCTGGCAAGCTGCCCCAGGTCACCCCGGCCACCATCGTTGATTCCCAGGAGCTGGAACGCGAGTTCAAGCGCATTCGAACGCTGGGTTACGCCAAGAGTGCCGAAGAGTCGGTGGAGGGCATCGTTGGCTATGCCATCCCCATCATGGACACCACAGCGAATTTGGCGGCCGCCATCCATGTTTAAGTGCTGAGCAAACGTGCGACGAAAGTGCACGAGCGAAAGCTGTTGAGCGCTGCGTGTGAATGCGCAATGCTGGTGGAAAAACAGCTAGTACCCAGACACCCAAGTATCGGAACATGAAAGCGTGCTTTCACCCCCATGCCGTCGTTGCAAAGCCTCGCCATAGCCACAGCGATGTCTGCGTTTTGCGCCTAGGCCTGGGCGCGAAATCACCACGTTCATTTTGTTCCTCTAATTGGGTGTCTGGGTACTAGTGTAGTGTCTCACTCTGTTTGAACTGTTTTGAGTTTTGCCTTTGCGCGCATCACTTTTTGCAGAATCTCTTTGGCGCTTGCAGTCCAGATGAAAGGTTTGGGATCCTCATTGTGGGCCAGCACGAACAGCTCGATGGCTGCGACCAGCTCATCGACGCTCTTGACACGCCGCTCTTGAACACGCCGCGCCTGAGCCGGTCTTCACTGAGATTCCTGAAGAAGCGCTCCACCATGTTCATCCATGAAGCGCTGGTGGCAGTGAAGTGCATGTGAAAGCGTGGGTGCCTGGACAGCCACTTGAGCACCGCTGCATGTTTGTGCGTGGCGTAGTTGTCCAGCACCACGTGGATTTGCAGCTGGGTGAGATACAAAGCCAGGCCAAAACCCT
>JAYVNK010000446.1:0-3290 GCA_043758475.1 Comamonadaceae bacterium
CCCTCCCGCACCCCGCAGGAGCGTTACAGCCAGGCCAAGCCCCTCGCAACGCAATTGACGGCCTCGCTGGGCCTGAGGGGTTTCATGTTGAATCTGGGCGTGGAGTCTGCCAGCGGCTATGACGACCTGCTGGCCCTTTTCCCTAAAATTCAGTCGGCTGTTGGTGCCCAGAAGTGCGGCGCACTGGAGCGCGCGCTTAAAGGGTGATCAGGCGGCGGGTTGCAGCGTGATGAAGGCGTCTGTGTTGCCAACAAATTGCAGGGACCAGGCGAATCGCAGTCAAATCACAGGCAAAGGCAAGCTCTCACGGGGCCAATTTCTTCACTCAACAGACAAAGCCTGACGGGCTTCTAGAATATTTGGCTGTTGAAGGAAAGACACCAAGCCATGCCCCAGGGAATCATCCGCATTCGCGGCGCGCGCCAGCACAACCTCAAAAACCTCGATCTTGACATTCGCACCGGCGAGTTGACGGTGGTCACCGGCCCCAGCGGCTCCGGCAAATCCAGTTTGGTGTTTGACACCCTGTTTGCCGAAGGCCAGCGCCGCTATGTTGAAACCTTCTCGGCCTATGCCCGCCAGTTTCTGGACCGCATGGACAAACCGGCGGTGGACAAGGTGGAAGGCGTGCCGCCCGCCATCGCCATCGACCAGACCAACCCGGTGCGCTCCAGCCGCTCCACCGTGGGCACGATGACTGAGTTGAATGACCACTTGAAGCTGCTGTTTGCCCGTGCCGGAGCCTTGTTTGACCGCGACACCGCACAGGGCGTGCGGCATGATACGGCCGAGACGATTTATGCGCAGTTGCAGGAGCGGGTGGCGGCCAGTCCCGAGTCACGACTCGCCTTGACTTTTCCTGTCGAGTTGCCCGCCAGCACAACGGCTGACGAAATCGAGCAGTGGCTTTCAGTCAGCGGCTTCACCAAAGTGCAGGCGCAGCGCGAGGTGGGCTCGGTGACCGGCCCAAGGAAGGTGCTGGATGTGGTGGCCGACCGCTTCCGGCTCGCCAGCGTCGAGCGTGCCCGCGTAGTTGAGGCGATTGAGGTGGCCCTCAAGCATGGCAGTGGGCGCATGACGGTGTATCAAACCGGGCCGGATGCTGATCAACCTGTTCTGTGGAAATTTTCTACAGGCTTGCATTGCGCCGACAGCGACATCCGCTACATCGACCCCATCGCGTCAATGTTCTCGTTCAACTCCGCCGTCGGCGCGTGCGAGATCTGCAAGGGCTTTGGTCGCGTCATCGGGGTGGACTATGGCCTGGTCATCCCCAACGACAAGCTCACTCTTCGTGCCGGGGCCATCAAGGTGATGCAGACACCGGCCTGGAAAGAGGCGCAGGACGACCTCATGCGCCACGCCGAGGCGGCCGGCATTCCGCGTGACACGCCCTGGTACAAGCTCACGCCCGAGCATCAGCAATGGGTCATCAACGGCTCCCCCAGCTGGAACGGCAAGTGGAACCAGCACTGGTTTGGCATCAAGCGTTTTTTTGAGTACCTGGAGACCAAGTCTTACAAAATGCACATCCGCGTGCTGCTGTCCAAGTACCGCAGCTACACGCCATGCGGCAAATGTGGCGGTGCGCGCCTGAAAACTGAGAGCCTGCTGTGGCGTGTCGGCAGCAAGGGCGATGCAGATGCGGTGCTGGACCCCGCCAAACGCTTTATGCCCATCGGCGTGAAGTGGACCCGCGCGCAGCTTGAGGCGCTGCCAGGCCTGTGCCTGCACGACCTGATGCTGCTGCCCATTGACCGCTTGCGGCGCTTCTTTGACCGGATGCAGGATTCGAATTCGGGAGCGCCTGCATCCGCGAAAAAGGGGTCAGATCCCAATTCAGGACGCACAACTTCCGGCGTGGGCCTGGCCCTTACGAAATTGGGCTCTGACCCCGATTCCGCTGCCCCCAATACCGCACCTGCCAGCAGAGGCGAATTGCAAGCTCTCAAGCTCCTGTTTGAAGAAATCACCACCCGCCTCAAATACCTGTGTGATGTCGGCATTGGCTACCTCACGCTGGACCGCCAGAGCCGCACCTTGAGCGGCGGCGAAGTGCAGCGCATTAACCTCACCACGGCCTTGGGCACGTCGCTTGTCAACACGCTGTTTGTACTGGACGAGCCCAGCATTGGCCTGCACCCGCGCGACATGCACCGCATCATCGAAGCCATGCAGCGCCTGCGCGATGCGGGCAATACGCTGGTGGTGGTGGAGCACGATCCTGCCGTTATGCTGGCCGCAGACCGCATGATCGACATGGGCCCAGGCCCCGGCGAGCGCGGTGGGCAAATTGTGTTTGATGGCACCACGCAAGACCTGCGCAGCGCCAACACGCTCACGGGGGCCTACCTGGGTGGCCGCAAACAGGTCGGCACGGGGTTCAAACGGCTGGTGGCCAGCAACGCGCCCAAGCTGATCCTAGAGCGCGCTACCGAGCACAACCTCAAGAACGTCACCGTCGAATTCCCGTTGCAGCACCTGGTGTGCGTGACGGGCGTCAGCGGCTCTGGCAAGTCCACCTTGATTCAGGACGTGCTGGCCCCGGCCTTGCTGCGCCACTTTGGCAAAGCCACCGATTCGCCCGGCGCGTTTGAGCGGCTGTTGGGTGCTGAGCAGTTGAGCGAAGTGGTGTTTGTGGACCAGTCGCCCATCGGCAAAACCGCGCGCTCCAACCCGGCCAGCTATGTCGGCGCGTGGGACGCGATCCGCGAGATTTTTGCCAACGCGCACTTGGCCCGCCAGCGCAGCTACACTGCAGCCAAGTTCAGCTTCAACAGTGGCGATGGCCGTTGCGCCACGTGTGGCGGCTCGGGTTTTGAGCATGTCGAAATGCAGTTTCTGAGCGACGTTTACCTGCGTTGTCCGGACTGCGATGGCAAGCGCTACCGCCCCGAGATTCTGGAGGTGATGATCGAGCGGCGCTCTGCAGACGATGCGCGCCTGATCAGCCTCAACGTGGCCGACGTGCTGAACCTCACCGTGAGCGAAGCCGCGCTGGTGTTCGAGAAAGACCGTGATGTTATCCGCGCGCTGCAGCCCATCATTGATGTGGGGCTCGAATACGTGAAGCTCGGCCAGCCGGTGCCCACCCTGTCCGGCGGCGAAGCCCAGCGCCTGAAGCTGGCAGGCTTTCTGGCCGAAGCCGCCAAAAATGCCACGGCCAGCAAGCAGTCGGTCGCGCGCCGCGGCACGCTCTTCATGTTCGACGAGCCCACCACGGGCCTGCATTTTGATGACATCGCCAAGCTCATGCGCGCCATGCGCAAGCTGCTGGACGCTGGCCATTC
>JAYVNK010000447.1:0-3287 GCA_043758475.1 Comamonadaceae bacterium
CGAACATCGCCCACAGGATGCGTGCATTCTTGTTGGCCAGCGCCACTGCCGCCTTCTGCCAGCCCGACTTCTCGCGCAACTGATGCACCCACTTTGAGATAGGGTCATCACGTTTGTGCGCCGTCATCACAGCCGACTTGGCACCCTGGATCAGCAGCATGCGCACGTACATGTCGCCGCGCTTGGTGATGGAGCCAAGATTGTTCTTGCCCCCGCTTGAGTTCTGCTTTGGCGTCAGCCCCAGCCATGCTCCAAACTGCGCGCCATCCTTGAACTGTTTGAAATCGCCCACGGTAGCCACTACAGCCGATGCGGTGACAGGACCCACCCCCATGAGGTGTGTGGCTTGTTGGGCCTGCTCGTCTTGCTTGATGTGGGCCGCAATGCGCGCGTCACACCACTCGATATGAGCATTCAATTCGGCCCACTGGGATTGGGCGCGCTCAATGACCATGCGGGCCAGCCCGGCGAGATCGTTGCTGGCGTCTTCGATGACGGGGCTCAAGACCTCGCGCAGTTCTTTGGCGCTTTTGGCAAACACCAGGCCAAACTCGGCCAGCAAGCCACGAATACGATTGATGCAGGCGGTGCGTTCGGTCTTCAAGCCCTCGCGCAGCCGGTGCACACACAGCATGCTTTGCTGGGCGATGGTTTTGATGGCAACAAAATGCATGGTGGGGCGCGATGCGGCTTCACAAATAGCGGCGGCATCATTAGCGTCGTTCTTGCCACCCTTGCCTTGCAGCCGATAGGGGGCCACCAGATGGGCGGCGATGATGCGGGCATCCAGGCCCAAGGCGACCAGCTTGCGGGCCCAGTGGTGGGCGCTGGAGCTGGCTTCCATGGCCACCAAACAACCGGCTGGTAGCTGCGCACACCAAGTGACGAATTTATCGCGTGGCAGGGCTCTATTGGTGACCAGCTTGCCTGCGGCATCGACGGCGTGAACCTGAATGACGCGTTTTGCCAGATCGGCGCCAACTCGTGTAATCTTGGCTCTAAGGACTTCTCCTTCATAGTAGGTTTCAGATTGAATGCAACAACCCAATCTTGGCACTTGATGCCGTTACCGGGAAGTGGGAAGTCCCTTCATATTCCGTGCCAGCGGACTGCCTTCGGCAGCCGCTGAACTCAAACGTCAGCCCATGAAATTCGGCCTGAAGCCAAGCCGGAAATAAGCGTCGAATCTCAGCCTGCCGATGCAGAAACTAAAAACTCTCTTCCGCTATTTGCTCAGCCTGTTCTTCATAGCCGCCGGCCTCAACCACTTCTGGCACACGCCTTTTTACGTCGCGATGATGCCGCCGTACCTGCCCGCGCCGCTCGCGCTGGTGTACCTGAGCGGCGTGGCAGAAATCACGCTCGGTGCGCTGCTGCTTTTCAGGCACTGGCAAGTCATCGCGGGCTGGGGGCTGATCGCGCTGTCAGTCGCCGTGTTTGGGACGCGCTTAAAACCCACGCGGAAATCGCTGCGTTTGTGAAGTGGGTCGCTGGCAAGCCGCCGGCGTTTTACGACAATTCGCGGCGCCCGGCGCGGCGGCGTTGAATGCAAGCATCGCTGTCAAGAAAAGACTATTTTGCAAGCCTTTTGGCCATCAAGCCCAGGTAAAACCTGCGTGAGAAGCTATCAATTAAATAGCGACTGATTAACGATTCAAGAACAAAAAAATGGATCGGCTGCCTCATTGAGCCTCCGATCCATCCGGTTTATTTATCCCGCACCTCTAAGGGTTAGTCTTTACCGTTCGCCTTTACGGATCGAAGGGCGACGGTGCGATGAGACCCTTCGATACGCTTTGCGTACCCTGTCCTGAGCTTGTCGAAGGGTCAGGGCGAACGGGTTCATATTCATCGGGCCGGGTCCACAGGTCGCACAAACTACGGCGCGACCTCGATCCAGTCGACGTCGATGTAGCCCCAGTCCTTGACGATGGCGATGCTGTTACTGCCTGTCGTCAGGGCCACTGCGCTGATGGTCTTGACCACCCAGGCGCTGCCCGTGCCGGGAAAGGATTCGCTGCGCGAGGTGCCGTTGATCACCACGTTGTTCTGCTGATTGCCCCAGGCGTGGTAGCGGATGCGCACGTTGTAGCTGCCGGCCACCACATTGGGGAAACCCATCGCCAGCTTGTCGCCGGTGGCTGTGAAGCCACCCACGAAACCCGTGCCTTCGTAGCCCGCGAAGTCTTTGCGAATGCTGACGCCCGTGCCCGACAGCGAACCGCTTTCGGCCTGCGTCTGGGAGGTGACCTTGGCACCGGAGGGTGCCGGAACGATTTCGATGTAGTCGACATCGATGTAGCCCCAGTCCTTGAGGATCGCCACGCTGTTGGTGCCTGCCGTGAGCGCCACGCCACTGAGGGTCTTGATGGCCCAGGCGCTGCCCGTTGCGGGGAAGGACTCGTCGCGCGAGGTGCCGTTGATCAACACCTTGTTTTGCTGCGCGCCCCAGGCGTGGTAGCGGATGCGGATCTCGTGGCTGCCGGCCGTGACCTGGCCGAAGTTCACCGTCAGCTTGTCGCCTGCCTTGGCGAAAGGCCCGACAAAACCGTTGCCCTCGTAACCACCGACATCGTTGCGAACGGTGACGCCGGCCAGCACGCCGTTTTCGGCCTGGATACGGGTTGATGCGGACGCGGGTGCCGGTGCGGCCGTGACCGTGGGCGCGGGCGCAGGGGCGCTCGCCACCGGCGCAGTGGTCGCGCTTGCCGCCGGTGCGCCAGCCGCAGGCGTCGGTGTCCACCAGTTGCCCGAGGCCACCAGCATCGACAGCAGCGACAGTTCCGAGTCGTAATAGCTGGTGACGAAATGCGAGGTCATCCAGTCCCAGGACGCGTTCAGGTAAGGCTGGAAGCTGGCGTCCACCTGCGCGCCGTTCATGGCGCCGGCGACCATACCGCTGTTAACCCATGCGAAGCCCATGTCGTTGCCGTTCAGCTGGTAACCGATGGCCATGTTGTTCGGATTGCCGCCGGTTTTGGCGACGAAAAAGTTCATCAGTTTCATCACGACGCCCTTCCAGCGGGTGTCACCGGAATGAATATAGTCGGTACCCCAGCGCCACGGATTGCGCTGGGCGTTGGCAAAGTAGTTCATTTCAGTGGCAGTGAAATCGCCCATGCCGCCTGGCGACGGCTTCGGCGTGGCCGTACTGGTTTCGACGATGAAGTCGGGCATGAGGCCGACGCCGGGCGAGTAGACGTTTTGCATCCGGTCAATCAGCGCGAAGCTGCGGTCAATGGCGGTGGTGCTCCAGAAGGTGTCGCCCGTTGCCTTGGCATAAGCGC
>JAYVNK010000448.1:0-3280 GCA_043758475.1 Comamonadaceae bacterium
GCGCCTTGCAGGGTGATGACTACGAATCTGATCCTCTACCCAACGCTAACCAATTGATTTTGTTCAACTTTTGACCGGACAGTAGTGAATATGAACAAGAACGCCAACGTAGGCAGAAACTGCCGCAAACACCCGGATCAACCAGTGCTGCGTCGAAATGCCTTTTGCCCGGCGTGCGCAAGCGCAGACCTGATAGCGTGCCCCAGCAAGACTGAACTGGCCAGATAGGAAAAGGGGCCATGGACATCCTCGCCCACGCGTTATGGGCCGGTGCAGGGATAGCACTGGCGCGCCGCCGTTGGACCATCTCCCCGCGCACCGCGATTGCGACGGTGGTGCTGGCGGTGCTACCTGACGTTCTTCATCTTTTGCCGATCGCCGGATGGTGGATTTTTGGCGATGGTTCCATGGAGGCGCTGCGGGCCTATGCCATTGCTGTGCCGGGCCAGGAGCCCGCGCTGCCAGCCTTGGTTGAGATCTGGTCGCATCACCTGCACTGCGTTGGGCACAGCGCCGTCATCGCTGGGGCAGTGACACTTTTGATGTGGGCCGTGCGCCGATCGCTATGGATACCTTTGCTGGGCTGGTGGTCGCACATCGTCATCGACGTTTTCACGCATTCTGCCGATTACTACCCTTCCCCCGTGCTCTACCCGATCACGCAGCGCGGCTTTGATGGCCTGGCCTGGAATACGCCGTGGTTCATGGTGCTGAATTACGCAGCGCTTGGCTTGGTCGGTCTGTGCCTGTGGCATTCCGGAAAAAACAGGCCTGACCACTGGTCTCGATGACACTCTGGCGGAAAAGTAATTTGCGCATGTCGCCCACTTGTTTGATTTAACGCAAAGACACTCCTCATGGCTGCGTTCATCATGCATTCATGAAACGTCTTTCGGACACCCGGCGCAACCACAAAACAGCAATCGTGATGTTGCTGCTGTGGCTGTTTGCTGTGTCCTCCGGGATCGTCAATGCCTGCGTGTTGGAACCGCACGGAACTGATGCCCATCTCGCTGGTGTTCAACCGTCAACGCATGCGACCACCGCAATGGCTGGTCATGCAGAAACTAGCGCCGACCATGAAGGCCCACTGGATAGCTCCAGGGCTCCCTGCACGAAGGTCTGCGACGATGGTTCCCAAACGCTGATCAAACAGCTGCCCGCCTTCGATTTGACTGATCGTGGTCCTGCATTGACCGACTCGATCCACTGGGCAGTGGCCGAACGGGTTGTCGCGCCTCACCGCCATATTGATACCCGCCGACGGCCACTTCTGAGCCGCCCTTGCGAGCGCCAGCGGCTTGAAAGGGTTCGCATCGTTGTCATGAAATCTGGAGAAATTCTATGAAGGCCCTGCCTGATATGGCTTTTGGCACAGCATCCCAGTGTGTGTCCGCCTCACGCCCCTGCTGAACAGCTCCAGATTGAAAAGGGAATCCCATGTTCAAAAGAAGACAATTGTTTCAATTTGCAGGCGTTGCGGCTCTGGCTGGGGTCGGGGGGGCCGCATGGATGTACAGCGGCTGGCACCGTTCCAACGGACCGGTAGCAGGTGAACCGTTTCGGCCTTACCCCTTCGATCCGGTTGTGCCTGAAAACTTTCAGCAAAAGCTGTTTATACCTGTTGCCAGCGGGCCGTTGGGTGTGCTGGATGTCACCGGGCCGTTGAAAATACGCGCCACTGTGGCCAGCTTTGCGTTGCTACCCAGCCGCGATTCGCCGTTCCTGCTGTATCAGACCGAACACGCGGGCAAGGCGTTTCAGAACCCTATCCTGCGCATTGAACGCGGAGCGCGTTTCACCGCCAATCTGGACAATGCGCTGACGGAGCCCACCATCATCCACTGGCATGGCCTGCATATACCAGCTTCCATGGATGGCCATCCTGTCAACACGATAGCCCCAGGCGGCCGCTACGACTACGACTTCACAGTGCGCAACCGGGGAGGCACGTACTGGTACCACACGCACGCGCACGAATTGACGGCCAAGCAGGCCTACAACGGTTTGGCCAGCTTCTTCCTGGTCGACGACGACGACCAGCGCAAACTGGCCAAGGCACTTGATCTGCAGTTGGGTGTGACCGATCTGCCTGTAGTCATACAGGACAAGCAGTTCGACGCTCAGGGCAAGTTGCGTTACCAGCCCAACGCGCAGGAATCCATGATGGGCTGGCTGGGCGACATCATTCTTGCCAACCTGACGCCCAACGCGGTCCAGACCGTTACACCGCGCACCTACCGCTTGCGGCTGCTCAATGGGTCCAACGCACGCATCTACCGGCTCGCCTTCGTCACCGGCAAGACACCGCTGAATTTTGTCGTGATCGGCTCTGACGGTGGTTTGATCGAGCGGCCCGAGACCGTTGCCGAAGCATTTCTGGCACCCGGCGAGCGACTGGATGTCCTGTTTGACGCCGGGCAAGCGCAACCAGGTGACGATGTTTTCTTGAAGAGCCTTGCGTTTGATCCGATGGAGAACGAGGGATCAGGCGGCATGGGAGCCATGGGTGGCATGAATATGAACATGGGTGGGGCGCAGATGATGGGTGGAATGGGCTCGTCACGGCTGCCACTGGGCATGGCTTTCAACGTCCTCAAACTCAGCGTGGTGGCCGGGGAACGCGTCATTGCCCGGCCGCCCGAAACGCTGTCACAAATCAAACCGATTGGCATTGAGGGCGCGCCAGAACGAAAGATTGAGCTGTCGATGGGGCACATGCGCTTCCTGATCAACGGGCTCACCTTCCGCATGGATGAAATTGCGTTTGACGTTAAGCGTGGCGCAGTGGAAATCTGGCGAATTATCAACCCGGCTGTGGGCATGCCGCACCCGATGCACCTGCACGGGTTTTCATTTCAGGTGCTTGAGCGATTGGGCAGCCCGCCCCAGGTGTCAGCAGCGGCGCGTTTTGGCAAAGGCCGCACTGTGAGTGACCTTGGCTGGAAAGACACTGTATTGGTGTGGCCCGGCGAAACGGTGCGCATCGCGATTGACTTCAGCCACGATTTTCCGGGCAGCCAAACCTACCTGTTCCATTGCCACAACCTCGAACATGAAGACGCCGGAATGATGGTCAATTACCGAGTGCAAGCATGAGGGCGAATTGATTGATCAAAATGCAATTTGTTCACCCAAGGAGCTTCAAATGAACCACGGACACCACCACGATCAGCAACCAGCCCAAGTGGCTGCACCGCCCTTCTGGCGCTCCAGATATGCCATCGGGCTGCTCGTCTTCGGGGCCATAGCGACGTACTTTTTCCTGAGTGAGCATCGG